>JAQUNI010000002.1 GCA_028717685.1 Patescibacteria group bacterium
GCTACCAACTGTCGGATAGCGGCGATTTTACCTTGGGCGGCAGGATTACCTTTGAGAATGGAGAATATATTGCCAATGAAACTGATGATTTAATTGCTTTAGTCGGGGCTTCGGGCGCTGACAACACTGACCTTTATTTCAATCTGGACGGAGCTTATCCCATTCTTTACTCTAACACGGATACAAAAATCGGCATTGATGATGATCTGGAATTTGTCGGAGCGCAAACCATCTCCACTTCAGCGGGCAATTTAACCCTCAACCCCACCGGCGGTAATGTCCTCTTTGCCGATACCAGAACCCTTGCCATCGGCGGAGCGCTCGGCCAGTCTTACAACGCCATCGGCGACACCACGACCAATATGTCCCATTTCCTTGCTTCTGACGATGACCTCTACATCGAAGGAGACCTAGAGGTGGACGGAGCAGCTTGGTTTGACAGCGCTGTCACTGTAGCCGGTAATATGACCCTTACTGGCCATCTTATTCCTTCTGCTAATGATACCTATGATTTAGGCTCCAGCGCTTACAGATGGCGCGACCTTTATCTTGGCGCAGAGACTCTACATCTTGGCACTTCATTGACAGATGAAGGCACCATCAGTTACAACACTACCAGCGATCTCTTTAATTTCTCCACCGATGCCACGACCAACGCGGACATCGCCTTCTTTACGGATGACCTCTATTTGGATAAAGCCACGGGCTATATTGGCATCGGGACAACGGGACCTGACCAAAGATTACAAGTTGCCGGCAACATTCATTTTGGCACATCAGCTACTTCCCCTCGGGTCTATGCAACTGAACGACAAATATGGGGAAACGCCAACACAGGCACATCTGGTCCGTATTATGCATTAATATATTCAAATGCCACAGCAGATGCAGCCAGAACTCTTCATTTTATAATCCGAAGCGCGAATGTTTCTGATTATTCTGCTGAAGTAAGGATACATATTCCCCAGTATTCTGGCTATTCATATGGCACTTATGGTTCAGCAAATTCTGGCAATGGGCCTCAAGTTGAAATATCAATGGGAGGATTAACCAATGAAGCAAGCGCGCTTGTTAGCATTATTGAAGCTAATGACGATAGCTTTAGCAGCCCGTATACTGAGCTATGGTTGAAGATAAACCCATCTAGCAGTAATACCGATGTTTTTATTCAAGAATTTGCGGATAGTACAGAACCAAATTTATTAACCACAGACAACGGCAGTATCTCCTGGACCGCCACTCCGCCGTCTGACCAAGTAAGAGAATATGCTTTTGTGCAGGGAGCTAAGAATATAAATAATAGTTTATTTGTCAAGCGAGATGGAAATGTCGGCATCGGGACAAGCACACCCGACACCCTCCTAGAAGTCTATGGCTCTTCCAATAAACTCCGCCTCTCTTACAATGATACCTATTACACCGACCTTTCCACAGGTTCTTCCGGCAATTTAACCCTCAACCCCACCGGCGGTAATGTCCTCTTTGCCGATACCAGAACCCTTGCCATCGGCGGAGCGCTCGGCCAGTCTTACAACGCCATCGGCGACACCACGACCAATATGTCCCATTTCCTTGCTTCTGACGATGACCTCTACATCGAAGGAGACCTAGAGGTGGACGGAGCAGCTTGGTTTGACAGCGCTGTCACTGTAGCCGGTAATATGACCCTTACTGGCCATCTTATTCCTTCTGCTAATGATACCTATGATTTAGGCTCCAGCGCTTACAGATGGCGCGACCTTTATCTTGGCGCAGAGACTCTACATCTTGGCACTTCATTGACAGATGAAGGCACCATCAGTTACAACACTACCAGCGATCTCTTTAATTTCTCCACCGATGCCACGACCAACGCGGACATCGCCTTCTTTACGGATGACCTCTATTTGGATAAAGCCACGGGCTATATTGGCATCGGGACAACCGCGCCAGCCTCCGCCCTAGACATAAAAGGCGGAACTTTAGCCACTGAAGGAGTAGACTTAGTCACCAATGGCACTTTTGGTTCAGATGCTAACTGGGATAAAGGCACTGGCTGGACTATAGCAGGAGGAATAGCCACCAAGGTAGCAGGCACTGCCAGCAATCTCTCCCAAAATCTAGGTGAAGCTGCCAGTAAGATGTATCACATCACCTTTGACTACACCAGAACCGCGGGAACCCTTACAGTAAGCATTGGCGGAGTTACCCATTCCACCTCATATACTTCCGCTTCAGGAAGTGGAAATATATATGTTTACTCCACTGGCACAGGCGATCTCACTTTTATCGCCGATGCCACCTTTGCCGGAACAGTGGATAATGTAGTGGTCAAAGAAGTTTCCGCTTCTGTGGCAAATACCACTAACCGCGACAGCGCGGGCACCATCCAAAATGAATTGAGAACGACGTCAACAAATATATTCTTGGGATTGAATTCAGGAATATTCAATGTCGGTGGATCAGCCAACAGCGCTTTGGGCGCGTATGCTTTCAGATCCAATACCATTGGAACATTCAACAGCGCTATGGGCACGTTTGCTCTCCGCGACAACACCGCTGGAAATTATAACACAGCCATGGGCTATTATACCCTCGGTTACAACACCACTGGTAGCTATAACTCCGCAATTGGTACTTATGCCCTCCAGTTTAATACCACTGGAGAGATCAACAGTGCCGTGGGCATGTATGCTCTCAACGCCAACACCACCGGAAGCGAAAACAGCGCCGTGGGGTATCGGGCTCTCAATTACAACACCACTGGCAGCTTTAATTCCGCAGTAGGTCGTTCCGCCCTCATCTATAACACCACTGGCTCTAACAATGTTGCTATGGGATACCGTGCAGGGTTTGGGGTTTCAAACAGCTCAAACATCAGCAACTCGGTGTTATTGGGTTATGAAGCAGGCAAGGCATTACTGACAGGCGGGGATAATAACATATTGGTAGGGTATGGAGCAGGGGATAATTTAACCACTGGGGCTAAAAACATAGTCATTGGATATAATATAGACGCTCCGACAGCCACTTCGGCCAATACTTTAAACATTGGTAATCTTGTTTACGCCACAGGGCTTGGCGATGGGACGACTTTGTCAACTGGCAACGTCGGCATCGGGACGACGAGTCCAGCCGCAGTGTTGGATATAAAAAATAATAATGGTCATGCAAGTGTTTTAAACAATATTAGCTTGTTAAGGTTGACAAACACGACTAATCAAGGGGCGGTCGGGACAGGTTTTGAAGTTGCTGCCGCGGGTGATGCGCTAGGTTTCAATTTAAGCAGCAACGCTCATGTGGCAACTTGGACTGATACATCTGTAACCAAGGACTATGCAACCCGGGCGGGTTTTGTGATGCGAGTTCTTAACTATAATGACAGTGGAAGTTCAGTTGATTTTTTAACCGCTCCGGCTGGTTCTACTACCCTTACTAGTAGAATGTTTATAAAAAACAACGGCAACATCGGCATCGGCGATACAGTTCCGGATGCCTTGTTGGATGTGGCGGCTACCCAAACTTCAGGGCTTATTAGCCAAATTTCTTATGAATCCCCGAAAACCCTTGCTGGCAGCTTAACGGGTTTAGATTTAGACCTTTCCACGAATGTTACGCCTAGCTCATATAATATTACGGGCATTAATTTGGAATTGCCCGCTTCGGGTACCGGCACTCAAACCTTTGCCCAATTTATAGAAGGTTCTAGCACGCTTTACGATTTCAATAAAACCACTGCCCAATTCAATGTCCCAGCTTCCTTTAATAACGCGGGTGATGTTTCTTTGGCATATGATTTGATAATGACAGATAATTCAGCGGGCTATATTAAATTTAATGGACCGGGGTATGTCCAGACGAGTGACGCGAGCGGGAATTACGACCTTACTTTGTCCGCGGCTAATTTGGGCGCTGTTACTGTGGCTGATCTTTTTGAGGTCTCGGACAGCACATCAGGCACTTTAGTTACGATAAATGAAACTGGCACGGGTCCGATTTTGGACATTCAAAAAAGCGGTGCCTCTAAGCTCTATATGAATAATGGCGGAAACGTCGGCATCGGGACGAGCACGCCAGACAATCTTCTTTCTTTAAATAAAGCTTCTGGTGATCCTATTCTAGACTTTAGACTTGTCAATACCACTAAATTCTCTATGGGAGTTGATGACAGCGATAGCGACAAATTCAAGATTGAAGCCGCTGCCACTTTAGGAGGGGCAACGCCCGCCTTCGTGATTACCTCCACGGGTGCGATCGGCATCGGCACCTCCGCCCCTGGCACCAAATTCGTGATTAAAAGTATAGACACTTCCGCTTCCGCCGCCAATATGTTTATTGATACGACCACGGGCAGTGTCTATCGCTCCACTTCTTCTTTGCGATACAAAGACGATGTGCAGACCCTGCAAGATGACTTTACCAAGATTCTAGAAGCAAGACCTACCTCCTTTATTGATAAAGCAACAGGAAAGAGGGATGTCGGCTTTATTGCCGAAGAATTTGACGCTTTAGGCCTTTCCAACCTTGTAATATATGACGAGCAAGGCAGACCTGACGCAATCAAATATGAACGGATCTCCCTTTATCAAAACGAGGTGCTAAAAGAGCAGCAGCAGAAGCTATCGGTAATGGATTCTGATTTACAGCTTGTGAAAAATGATTTGGGTCTAGGGGCTTCGGACTCTACCTCTCGTCTCACTGGCTTGGAATTAGGGATAGGGAATCAGGAATCAGGAATTCTGTCTCTAGAATCAAGAATCAATAATCAAGAATCAAGGATTCAAGATCTGGAGACCCGAATTACGAATTACGAATCACGAATTACGGAAAATGATGCTGACACAGCGCCAGCACAAATAGTAGAGGGAGCTTCTTCCGAGCAAGTGGATTTAGCATCTTTACAAAGTACCCTCCAAACCTTAGTAGATAGTTTGAGTAATCTGGAGAATGTCTCTAACCAATTAAACACTTTAAGCGCCTCCATTTTAACAGTAATGGAATCCAACCAAGCGAATACTGCCAGAATTCAAGAATTAGAAGAAGAAACACAGAATTTACAGCAGATTGTAAAGATTGTGGAGGACAAAGTAATAATCGGCGACCCCAACAAATACCTTGTTCTGGATGCTGCCACAGGCTTAGAGATTAACAGCGAGAACTTCGCGGTAGATAAGGACGGGAATGTAAAGGTGAAAGGGGAGCTAAAGCTTGTTTCGGGCAGGATTCTCTCGGAAACTGGCATTCTGGAATTGAATCCCGGAGAAGCTTCTGACACTGTTCCCGAACCGAAAGTGGTGGTCAAAGGCGATTTAGAGCTTCAAGGCAAATTGATTTTAGGGGTGTCCGACAGCGTTGCGGCTGAAGAAAACAAGGAATTGGAGATGACCACGGGCACGGGGAAAATCATTGCCAACGAAACCGAGAGCAGAATTGCAAATAATAAAGTTACGGAAAACTCCTTAATTTACATTACGCCAACCTCTAAAACCGGAGGTCAGGTTCTTTTCATTTCTGCGAAAAGAGCGGAGGAAGAAACCGACGCGGATTCAGGCGAAACAGTGCCTCGCGGATTTACAGTTTCCGTTGAAAATCGAGCCACGGAGGATATTGAGTTTAATTGGTGGATTGTGGAAAGGAAGTAGAATAATTTTTAATTTTTGATTTGTAATTTTTAACTAATTTTTATTGAGTTAACGAATTATTGATATGGAGCAAAAGCAGAATAATAATGTTAATTATGATTTGGAAGAAAAGTTTGAAAAATTGGGTGAGTTGGCAATAGCTGATGAAAATATAAAAGACGAATGCAGGATATTGTGGCAAGAAGTTCAGGATTACGCCAAAATGTTTTCCAAGATTATTTCCACAATGCAAGACAATAAAAATTAATACGTTAAGAATTAGTTAAAAATTAAAAATTAAGAATCAAAAATTCTTCATGAAACGTTTTCTCAAAACAATTTTATTCATCATCATCGCCGCTGGCGTCGCCATCGGCAGTGTTTTAACGATCCGCGCGGTCAATAACCGCGGCGCCGCGCCTGTCGGCTGGTGGAAGTTTGACGAAGGGCAAGGGCAATACGCCTATGACGCCGCGGGAAGCAATAATGCGACTTTGGGCGCTAACGCGACCGATACCACTCCTGATCCTGCTTGGAAAAACGAGGAGAGCTGCAAAAATGGGAAGTGCCTCTCTTTTGACGGGGCGGATGATTATGTGAGCGCCACCGATGCGGATTCACTTGAAATGGGAAGCAATGATTTTTCTATATCAGCATGGGTTAAAATAAACGCTGGCGGTATAACAAACGAAAAGATAAACACAATACTGGCAAAGAGGGCGCAGAACCAAGTCACATATAGCGAGGAGTTTAATAATGCTGCTTGGGCCGCTTATTGCGCTGCTGGCACTATGACAACTAATACAACAGATTTTGCGGCTCCTGACGGGACATACACAGCAGAGAAGATAGTTACCGCATACTCGGCGGGCTGTGGCACCTACATCTCTGGGAGGGTACAAACACTTTCCACGTCAGCTAGCACTCAGTACACCGTAAGCATTTGGGCTAAGGGTGCCGCAGGTGGAGAATCATTCCGTTTAGGTACGCAAGATACTGCCGGTTGCAATATCAGCTTAACTACAGATTGGAAACGATATACTTGTACACTCACTTCACCAGTATCGCCCAATAGAGGTTTTCAATTTTTTGTCAATGGAAGCGCAACTTACTATGTCTGGGGAGCTCAAAGAGAAATGACAGACAGTAGCGGCATCTATACAAAGACAACATCTTCGGCAATTGACACAGGCGGCTACTCGCTGTTCTTGGACAACACTACTTTGAAAGCAGCCATAAGCAGCTCTACTTTAGGACTCACTGCCACTTACGGCTCGCTTACAACAGGAGAATGGCATTATGTGGCTACTGTCTATGACAGGAGCGGAAATCTGGGAATATACGTTGACGGCATATCTAAGGGCTCAACGTCAATTTCTTCTCTGGATGGTGTATCAATAACCAATACTAGAAATCTTTTGATAGGCGGAACTGCTTCTGAAGGAATAAATGTTTTAAATGGCATTATTGACGATGTCCGCATATACAACTACGCCCGTTCTGCGGCGCAGATTAAAGCGGATTATAATAAGTCGGCTGGTGGCAAAGGGGCTGGTGTGAAAGTCGGCTCAAGCCAGGAAGAACAAAATGCGGCTGATGGCTTGGTTGGATATTGGAAAATGGATGAGGCGAGCTGGGCAGGGGCGGCTGGGGAGGTTATTGACTCTTCGGGTGCTGGCAACCACGGCGTGGCGGCCGGGGGAGTGACAAAAGCCAACACAACTTCAACTGCCAAATTCGGCAGAGCTGGGGATTTTGATGGGACGGATGATTATGTGAGTGTACCTGCTTCAACAATACAACCTGGAAATGAAATAACAATTTCCTTCTGGGCTTTTGTAGACGCAGCGACACAGAATAATGCTATTTGGTTTGAAGATGCTAACGGGCGGATTATCAATATCCACTTGTTGTACAACAATGGCAATACATATTGGGATGCGGGCGTAGATGGAGCAGGTTATGACCGTATTTTTAAAGCTAATCCTAGTCCTGCCATAACCAATCAGTGGCATTATTGGGCATTTACGAAGAATGCTGCTACAGGAGATATGAAAATATATTTAGATGGTGTTCTTTGGCATAGCGATACAGGTAAGATAAAACCATTTACTGTACCAAGTTCAAGTGGACTTATTGGTAATATTTTCAACGGTAAACTTGACGACGTCAAAATTTACAACAAAGCGCGGAGCGCGGAGCAGATAAGGCGGGATTATGAAACAGGTCCGTCGCCAGTGGCGCATTGGAAAATGGATGAGAAAGCAGACAACACCTGTTCTGGCGGCGTAAATGATGTTTGCGATACTTCGGGCAATGGTAATGACGGGGCGATTAGTGGCGCAGCTTGGAAATCCGCTGCCTCGTGCCACAGCGGAGCGTGTTTGCAGTTTGACGGCACGGATGATTATGTGAGTGTGAATGATTCGCCTGCCTTAAGCTCTACAAACGCCATGACAATATCCGGATGGATTAAAACAAGCTCCAATCAATTATACAAGCATGTACTTGTGAAAGGTGCTACCCTTATCAATAATGATTACGATTTTAGTTTGTATTTTTCAGGTACTTATTCAGTTAATGTTTATATGAAAGACAGCGTGGGAACACTTGATACCGTTGGTTACAGTTTTTCTTTTGGCGATAACAAATGGCACCATTATGTTGCTATGTTTGATGGCGATTGGTTATATTTATATCTTGACGGAACGTTGGTTGCGTCAAAAGATACGGCATTGACTAACATAAGAGATTCAGCTAATCCGTTTCAGATCGGGGTGGGGGGCAACGGGTATTATTTCAACGGCTCCATTGATGACGTGCGCATCTACAACTACGCGCGCACTCAAAAGCAAATTATAGAAGATATGAATGCCGACCACCCTGCGGTTGGTTCGCCCGTGGGCAGTTATGCTGGGTATTGGAATTTTGACGAGGGGCAAGGCGATACTGCTTATGACAAATCAATAAATAAAAACAATGGGGACTTGGCTGGCGCTTGCCCAGGGGCTGCTACTTGCCCCACATGGACCACTGCTGGCAAATTCGGCAAAGCATTGTCTTTTGACGGAGGCGATTATTTAACTGTAGCTGATAGTGCAATATTTAACACAGAATCCTTTGCGGTGTGTGCTTGGGTACGGCCAGCATCTTTTTCTAATTATCAGAGCATACTTGCGAAACAAAGGGCAGGGGATACTTTTGAGCAGTTCGGATTATTAGTGTATAGTTCTGGAGCTGTAGCGCTCCAATTAGGAAATGGCGGAACGGGTGCTTTGGGATCTTTAACTCTTAATACGTGGGCGCATATATGCGGTTCCACAGACGGGACAACAGGAACGTTGTATATTAATGGTCGAGCTTTGGGTACTGGCACTGATAATGCAACTTATGGCGCAGGTAAGTCGTTTTATATTGGCTATACTCAATATGGAAGTGGGCGTTATTTTAATGGGCTTATAGATGAAGTTAAATTTTATCCATTTGATTTAAGCCCTGCGGAAATTAAGGAAGAATTTAACCGTGGCTCTTCGTTAAAATTGGGCGCTTCGGGAACCGAGGCAGATGGCATAACTCCAAGCAACTCGGCTTTGTCAGCTTACTGCGTGCCGGGCGATGCTACTTCTTGCGCTGCGCCCATTGCCCATTGGAAAATGGACGAGAAAAAAGATAATACTTGTTCTGGGGGCGTAAATGATGTATGTAATACTTCTGGCAATGGTAATGACGGGGCAAATACTGGCGGTCCAGTGTGGAAATCCGCTGCCTCGTGCCATTCTGGCTCCTGCCTGTCCTTTGACGGGACGGATGATTATGTGAATGTGGCGGATAGTGATAATTTAAGTTTTACGACTGGTTATCCGACCGATACTTCTGCAACTGTCTGCGCTTGGATAAAAGCTAATTCTTTTTCAGCAAATTCAACTATTGTTAGCAAAGTAGGAAGTTCATACGAATGGGAATTATACAATGTTGCTGGAAGCGGAGTAGGTTTTTGGATGTTGAGTTCGGGTGGCGCTCCTTATATAGGGAGATATGCTCCATTTCCTTCAACTAATGTTTGGCATTATATCTGTGGAGTATATGATGGGAGTAAAGTGGTAAGCGGTATTAAAGTTTATATTGATGGAATAAGAAGTGATACAAGTAATGACACATCGGGAACTTATGCGGGTTGCAGTAATACAAATGTGCCAGTTAATATAGGAAGAAGGAATGTGCCGGATTCTTATTTCAATGGCCTCATTGACGATGTCCGCATATACAACTACGTCCGCACTCCAGCGCAAATCGCCTGGGATTACAATCGCGGAGCGCCAGTTGGGAGCTGGTCAATGGATTCTGTTGGGGTTTCTGCTTCGCCCGGCACGGCTTTGAATGTTTATGACAGCTCGGGAAAAGCCAACACGGGCGTAAGCTCGGGCGAAACAATGAATAATGGCACTATTACTGGCGCCACGTGGAAAGACGGCTCTAATTGCAAATACGGCTCTTGCCTGTCTTTTGACGGGAATGACTATGTAAACGTTGGAAGTGGAGCGAGTTTGCATTTTGCAGGAAGTTTTACGGTTGAAGCGTGGGTTAATATTCCAGTTGCACAAACGCACGCTGCAGATAATATGATTGTGGGAGATTATAATGGGCTATGGAAAGGATATAAATTTTCAATTGCTTCTGACTCTAAGGTATTTTTTCAAGTCGGAAGGCAAAGTGACACTACTATGTGTGGCATGTATTCATCACAAACATTGTCACTTAATACTTGGTATCATGTTGTCGGAGTTTATGATGGAGTTAGGCCAAATATATACGTTAATGGGGTCAAAACGGAAGGCAATGCTTGTTCTCCAATAGAGGCAGAAGTCTCAAGTACGATTATCGGAAAAGCGCAATGGTACAGTCAATATTTCAACGGCTCCATTGACAATGTCCGCATCTACAATACCGCCTTAACAGCCACGCAAGTTGCCGCTTTGTATAATAACAACGACCGCTCGGCGGGCGCGAGCTTGGAAGCTAACTTGGTGGGCGAGTGGCGGCTTGACGAAAACGCAAGTTTGTATGCTGCGGACACCCACTACCAGCGCGTTGGCAAATACGGCTATGCTATGAACTTTGACGGGAGTAATGATTATGTGGCTATTCCATCTTATACGGTTGATGCAGATACTGGAACAATCGCAGCATGGTTTAAAACATCTGCAGATTTTTCATCAAATTATAATCAGCTTGGATTTTTATTAGGCAATACTGCTGTAAATTACAGTTATTTAGCTTTACAAGGCAATGGAAGCACAGCATATAGCATAAGAGGTGAAACAAATACAAACGGAGAATTTTTTGCCGCTACTTCAGATATAGTGCCTGTAGGGGCATGGAATCAGATTATTACAACCTTCAATAATAAAACAGCAAAAACATACTTAAATGGTATTCTCGTAGATACAGAGACTATCACAAATAGCTTAACTCTCTCTCGTATTAGTGGTCTTACATATCTAACAAATGTAACATACTTCAACGGCCTCATCGACGATGTCCGCGTATATAACTACGCTCTAACTCCGTTACAAGTTAAGACGCTATATAACGAGAACTCAGCTGTTCGGTTGGGACCAACAGAGGGATTACCTTAGGAAATGAAAAATGAAAAACTAAAAATGAAAAACGACAAAGAAAAATTTAAAAAGGAATTTAAAGCCAGAATCTACCACTTTATTTTGCGTTTAGTAAAATTTGTAGATAGCTTGCAAAAAGATAGAAGCTCGCAGGTTTTTGCTAATCAAATGCTTCGAAGCGGCACAAGTATTGGCGCTAACTATATTGAAGCCCAAGCTTCAAGCTCTAAAAAAGATTTTGCTAATTTTTTCCACCATTCTTTAAAATCAGCCAACGAAACGAAGTTTTGGTTAGCATTATGCCGTGATTTAAACAAAGGAGAAAAAAGCCAAGCCGAATCTTTACTGCAAGAGCTTACAGAAATTGCCAATATTTTAGGCTCAAGCCTGCTTACCTTAAAAGGTAAGAAATGATTTTTTAATTTTAGATTGTGGTTTTTCATTTTTCATTTTCAGTTTTTCATTTGCAACAATTAAGAATTAAAAATTTTAGAGAGTGGGCTTCGGCGAGACAGAAGGATTGCCATAAGGAGGTCGTGCGAAAGCGCGACACAAAAAGTTAATGAGAAAAACTTCCTTTTTTAAAAAAATCATTTTTATCGCAATTGCCATCGGGACCATTACCTCCGGCATTTTTATTATCCGCGCGGCGAGCAATAAAGGCGCAGCGCCTGTGGCGTGGTGGAAGTTTGACGAAGGGTCGGGGACGAGCGCCTACGACTCCTCGGGCAATGGCAATACCGGCACTCTGACTAATATGGACAATACCGACTGGGTCAACGGCGAGTTTGGCAGTGCTTTGGACTTTGACGGGAGCAATGATTATGTTAACACTAATACTGATTTCAGCTGGGCTATAGCAGATAGTTTTTCTATTGCTTTTTGGGTTAATCCTACTTCTGTAACAGGCGGTCAAGGCATAATGGGGAAGGGAGCGGCTGGAGGTTATGGAGATTATAATTGGGAGTGGTCTTTTAAACTTGATGGTACCAGCTTAAGTTTTGTTTATTGGAATACTGGCGGCGGCGGTGAAATAGTCCTTGGGTCAACAGTTACTCAAGGCACTTGGGATTATTTTGTTGTTACTTACGACCCGACAAACAAAGCAAAACTTTACAAAAATGGTGTTGTTGTATCTACGGATACTAGTATTGCTAGCGCCTTGCAGAATAGAGCTACGCCTATGTTAATAGGTCATGCGTATTACAATAGCGGTGTTAATTATTACTTCAATGGCCTTATTGATGATACTCGCGTATACAACCACACCCGCACCGCTGACCAAATCAAAAACGATTACAATGGAGGCAAGGCAATGTATGTTGGTGCGAAACAGCCTGTCTGCGACACTTCTCCGGCGGATTGCGTGAACAAAGGCTTGGTGGGTTATTGGGATATGGACCAGATGAACGGCACAACTGCCACGGATAAATCAGGGAATGGGAATACAGGCACATTTGCTAGCAGTCCTGTTTGGACGGGCGGCATAAAACCATTTAGTGGCGGCAGGGCTGGCGGGGGAGCGTTGCAGTTTGATGGGACGGATGATTATGTGAATGCAGGGCAGGGAAGCAGCTTAAATGGCCTTACTTCTGTGACATTATCGGCGTGGATTAAGCCTTATGGTTATTCGGCTTCTTATCGGAGCGGGATTATTTCTCGTAGAAGAAGCGGCGGGGCGGCGGAAGGATTGAACTTTACTATGGGTGGAGCGCTGGAAACGCCATATAAGCTGGCTATTTATGAGGCAGGTGGTGTCGCGTTGTATGCAAATACAGTAATTTCTCCAAATCAATGGTCTTTTGTTACCGCCACATTATCGGGAACTGACGCTAAAATTTATATTAATGGAGTTTTAGACGCAACTGGCACTGTTTCTTGGAATTGGCCAAGCGATGTAAATGTATCAATTGGAGCGGTTTATTCTGGCGTTTATCATTTCAACGGACTTATTGACGATGTTCGCGTCTACAACCGAGCTCTGTCCGCCGCGGAAATACGGTATCAATACAATCAAGGCGACCCCGTTGCTTATTGGAAAATGGACGAAGGATCGGGGACGAGTGCTTACGACTCCTCGGGTAATGGCAATACCGGCACTCTGACTAATATGGACAATACCGACTGGGTCAACGGCGAGTTTGGCACGGCTTTGGACTTTGACGGGAGCAATGATTATGTGGAAATAGTTGATAATGCATCCTTAGACCCTTCAAACGCAATCACGGTGTCTATGTGGTTTAGGCCAGACCAAACATTAGTAAATTACCAAGGAGTTTTAGGAAAAGGCGGAGGATCAAGTTTTGAAAAAGGATATGAATTCGCTACAAACAATGACGTGTTTGGATTTTGGATAAATGGAAGTACTAATATGGCTGTAACAACTAAACCTGCAAGCGGAGAACTTGCTTTTTGGGTTGGAACATTTGATGGAACACAGATTAAATTATATAAAAATGGAAATTTAGTAAACACTGTAAATTATATTGCTACGATTACAGATACTAATCTTCCTTTCCGTATTGGGAGGGTAAGTGAATATGGGGGAAATGATGAGTATACAAAAGGTATGTATGACGATGTCCGCATATATAACTATGCCCGCACCGCTGACCAAATCAAAAACGATTACAATGGAGGCAAGGCAATGTATGTTGGTGCGAAACAGCCTGTCTGCGACACTTCTCCGGCGGATTGCGTGAACAAAGGCTTGGTGGGTTATTGGGATATGGACCAGATGAACGGCACAACTGCCACGGATAAATCAGGGAATGGGAATACAGGCACATTTGCTAGCAGTCCTGTTTGGACGGGCGGCATAAAACCATTTAGTGGCGGCAGGGCTGGCGGGGGAGCGTTGCAGTTTGATGGGAGCGATGATTATGTGAGCGGAAGCGGTGTTAATATTGCGAATTCTCCATTTACAATTTCAGCTTGGATTAAAGCAGATCAGTTTAATACGAGACAATTTTTTTCAATAGGGTCAGTGGGCAGCCTGCGCACGGCAATACATCTGCGTCTTCTATCATCCACTTCATTTTTATTCGGGCTGTATAGCGATGATTTGACTGTAACTATGGCGGATATGTCTAACCGCTGGACGCATATTGTTGTAACTTTTGACAGTTCTTTTACGCAGAGTGTCTATCAGGATGGCGTGTTTGTTAACTCCAGAACTGCCGGGGGCTATTTTACCGGTAATACTAATTGGAATATTGGAAGATGGATGACTACTGAATATTTTGACGGCTTCATTGACGATGTCCGCGTCTACAACCGAGCGTTGTCCGCCGCGGAAATACGGTATCAATACAATCAGGGTGACCCGATTGCTCATTGGTCCTTTGATGAAGGCTCGGGATTATCAGCTTATGATAAAAGCGGCAATAGCAATACCGGCACTCTGACTAATATGGACGCCGCAACCGACTGGGTCAACGGCGAGTTTGGCAGTGCGTTGGATTTTGATGGGAGTAATGATTACGTGAGCATAAACGGAAACCCAGACCTTTTCCGCGGTTCTAGAACATACGAACTATGGTTCTATCCCCATTTTAATTCTGATAGCGGGGTTAGTAATTTTATGTTTTCAATATACCTCAATGATGGTAATGAAATGAGTCTTTATAATTATAGCAACGGCTTTTATGGATTCGCATATAAAGCTGGAGGAAGCGCTAATTATATATCAGCAGGGAGTTTTACGGCTAATAATTGGTACCACATTGTTGCCACTTTTGACGACGACACCAATGAAATTAAAGTTTATCATAATGGAGTTTTACAAAATCAAGGCACTGAAAGCAACGCAATTGTTGCTGGAACAACATACACTAAAATCGGTATGTATGTTTTGGACGGTTGGTTCAATGGTCTCATAGACGATGTCCGCATATACAATTACGCTCGCACCGCTGACCAAATCAAAAACGACTATAATGCCGGTAAGGCGCTATATATTGGCGCGAAACAGCCGGACTGCGACACTTCCCCGGGTGACTGCGTGAATAAAGGTCTTGTAGGGTATTGGGATATGGATCAGATGACTGGCACGACTGCGACTGATAAATCGGGCAATGGGAACACCGGCACTTTGACCAGTGGTCCCCTTTGGGCACAGGGCGTTCAGCCGTTTCAGGGTGGCAAAATTGGCGGGGGAGCTCTGCAGTTTGATGGCACGGATGATTATGTGGGTGTGACACGAAACGCTAATTTAGAACCCGCAAGTGCTTTTTCCATAGAAACTTGGGTCAAAGTTAGCGCTTTTCAGGATTCAGAATGGAATACAAGCCAAATAATATCAAAATATGGCGGAAATTATAAGGGGTATATTTTATCGTTGAATAAAGTTGGTTCAAGCTGGTATTTTTATTTTACCACATGTACGCCCAGTACTTGTTACGGCACATCACAACCTACTCAAGCTGTGTCGCTGGGGCAATGGTATCATTTAGTAGCTGTCTTCCAAAATGGTTCTCCTAACTTAATGTATGTCAACGGGGTACTGGTTGGGCAAAGTGCTAATGCTGCCATTACTCACGATACTGCACAAAATCTATTTATCGGCAAGGCGGGATGGTATTCATCTTTCTTCAACGGCACTATTGACGATGTCCGCGTCTACAACCGAGCTCTGTCTCCCGCTGAAATCCGCTATCACTATTAATCAGGGCAGACCCATTGCTCATTGGTCTTTTGACGGAGGCGCTGCTTTCCGCCTCGGCTCGAACGAAGGATTACCTTAAAGTAATTTTTAATTTTTGATTTGTAATTTTTAACTAATTTTTATTGAGTTAACGAATTATTGATATGGAGCAAAAGCAGATTAATAATGTTAATTATGATTTGGAAGAAAAGTTTGAAAAATTGGGCGAAAAGATTATTATTTTAGTAAAAAAAGCTTGTAAAAATCCTGTTGCATTTCCTTTAATTAATCAGCTAATTCGCTCTGGCACTTCAATAGGAGCCAACTATATGGAGGCAAATGGAGCATCAAGTAAAAAGGATTTTAAGAACAAAATCCATATCTGCAAGAAAGAAGCCAAAGAAACAATGCACTGGCTTCGAATGTTGGCAATAGCTGATGAAAATATAAAAGACGAATGCAGGATATTGTGGCAAGAAGTTCAGGGTTATGCCAAAATGTTTTCCAAAATTATTTCCACAATGCAAAACAATAAAAATTAATACGTTAAGAATTAGTTAAAAATTAAAAATTAAGAATCAAAAATTTAGCCTTGTCTTGTGTAGGCTCTTTTTTTTTGTTAAACTAAAATAAACTAGGCTAAGAAAACAATGCTTTTTAAAAAGGCTCCTCCCAAGCCCAATTTTCCAGAGATGGAAAGAAAAATCTTGGAATATTGGGAGAAAAATAAAATTTTTGAAAAAAGTTTAAAGAAACCCTTATCCAAAGGTGATTTTGTGTTTTATGAAGGACCGCCAACAGCGAATGGTAAACCCGGCGTGCATCACGTTGAAGCGCGGGCGTTTAAAGATTTATTTCCTCGTTATAAGACTATGCAAGGTTACAGGGTGGAACGCAAAGCGGGCTGGGATACGCACGGCCTGCCTGTGGAATTGGAGGTGGAGAAGAGTTTAGGTTTTTCGGGAAAACGCGACATTGAAAAATATGGCATAGAAAAATTCAACAAAAAATGCGCGGCGTCAGTTTGGAAATATAAAGAAGAGTGGGAAAAATTAACCAAGCGAATGGGATATTGGGTTGATTTGGAACATCCTTATATTACTTGCTCTAATGAATACATTGAGTCGGTTTGGTTTATTTTGAAGAAGATTTGGGAGAAAGGGCTTTTGTATCAAGGTCACAAAGTCGTGCCTTATTGCCCAAGATGCGGAACAGCCTTGTCTTCGCACGAAGTAGCGCAGGGGTATAAAAAGGTAAAGGAGGCAAGTGTGTATGTTAAATTAAAAGTTAAAAGTCAAAAGTTAAAAGTCAAAAGTAAAAATCAAAATTCAGAAATAGGAGAAACCCCCCTAACCCCCCTTGTCAGGGGGGAAGGCAAGAATGTCTATTTTTTAGCGTGGACGACGACGCCGTGGACATTGCCGGGGAATGTGGCGCTGGCGCTGGGAGCGGAGATTGGTTATGTTTTAGTGAAGTCTGGAATTAAATTAAAAATTAAAAATGAAAAATTAAAAACCACAATCAAAAATGAAAAAATTAAAGTTGCTTCGCAACTTTTGAAGGAAAAAGAGGGATATTTAGTTTTAGCTAAAAAGAGGTTGGAAGTTTTGGATGGGGAATATGAGATTATTCAAGAATTCAAAGGCAAGGATTTAGCAGGGATTGAATATGAGCCCTTGTATCCGGTTTTTTCGGGAGTGGAAAATAGAAACGAAGAAACCCCCCCAACCCCCCTTGTCAGGGGGGCGAAGAAAGAAGAAAAAGAAAAAGCTTACCATACAGTTTTAGCCGATTTTGTGACTACGGAAGAGGGGACGGGGATTGTGCATACAGCGGTGATGTATGGCGAGGATGATTACGCGTTAGGGGAAAAATTGGGTTTGCCGATGATGCATACGGTGGATTTGCAGGGGAGATTTAAACTCAAATCTCAAAACTCAAATCTCAAAACTACAACTCAAATTTCAAAATTTAAAGTTGCTTCGCAACTTTTAGATAAAATAGAAGGAAAATTTGTTAAGGACGCGGAGAAGGATATTGTTGAGGATTTGCGAAAAAGGGATTTGCTTTATAAATCTGAATTATACGAGCATGATTATCCCTTTTGCTGGCGGTGCAAAACACCTTTGCTTTACTACGCGAAAAAAAGCTGGTTTATCGCGATGAGTAAGCTGCGTGATAAATTAGTGGAAAATAATGAGAAGATAAACTGGATTCCGAAATATTTAAAAACTGGCCGTTTTGGCAAGTGGATTGCCGAGGCAAAGGAGTGGGCAGTATCGAGGGAGAGGTACTGGGGCACTCCGATGCCGATATGGATTTGCAAAAAATGCGGAGAGGTGAAGGTGATTGGGAGTAGGGAAGAATTTTATTCCGTCATTGCGAGCGGAGCGAAGCAATCGCCAGCAAGCAAAACCGAAGCTAGAAATGTCGGAACATTGTCTTTACTAAATGGAGATTGCCGCGGTCGTCCCTCGACAGGCTCGGGATTCCCTCGCAATGACGACATTCTAATGGATTTACATCGTCCATATATTGATGAGATTGTTCTTAAATGTAAGTGTGGTGGAGAAATGCGGCGGGTGCCGGAAGTTTTGGATTGCTGGTTTGATTCGGGGGCGATGCCATTCAGCCAAAACCATTGGCCGTTTACTGACAGTTCCTCCCCTCTAAAGGGGAGGGCAGGAGAGGTTGTGAAGGGAGAGCCGAAACCCCCCCTAATCCCCCTTGTCAGGGGGGAGGGAAATCCTCCGAAATTATTTCCTGCCGATTTTATTTGTGAAGCCGTGGATCAAACAAGGGGCTGGTTTTACACGCTCCTCGCGATTTCCACACTTTTGGATTTTGGAGCGCCCTATAAAAATGTAATTTCCTTAGGCCACGTTTTGGATAAAAATGGCCAAAAAATGAGCAAATCTAGGGGAAATATTGTAGAGCCTTTCAAGGCTTTGGACGAATTTTCCGCTGATTCTATCCGCTGGTTTTTTTACACCGTAAATCGGCCGCAGGAATCTAAGAATTTTGACCCCGCGATCTTGCGCGACATTGTCTCGCGGTTTATTTTGACTTTATGGAATAGTTATTCTTTCTTTTTAACCTATGCGAGTATTGATCAACCCAAGCTTTCTAATGTCTTTGCGAGCGGAGCCCAAAAAGGCGGAGCGAAGCAATCTCTTCGCAATGACATTGCTGGAAACATTCTTGATCAATGGATTCTTTCTCGTTTAGCTGAATTGAACAATAATATTGTTCAGTATCTCGATCGTTATGATGTCTTAAAAGCCGCGAAAGAAATTGAACAATTTGTTGATGATTTATCAAACTGGTATATCAGGCGGTCGCGCCGTAGATTTTGGAAAAGTGAAAATGATCAAGATAAAAACCAAGGATACAATACATTGCATTCTGTTTTAGTCTTACTATGCGAAATGTTGGCGCCTTTTATGCCTTTCCTAACGGAAAATATTTATCGTAATTTAACGGGCAAGGAGTCGGTCCATTTAGCCAAATTTCCCAAGATTTCATCCGAAGGAACTGACCAAGGTATTTTGGAGCAGATGGATATTACGCGTAAGATTGTAACTTTAGGGCTGAATTTACGGGCGCAAGCAAAGATAAAGGTTCGGCAGCCGTTAGATAAGTTAAAAGTTAAAAGTGAAAAGTTAAAAGTTATAACTCAAAACTCAAAACTTTTAAATTTAATGAGAGAAGAATTGAATATTAAAGAGATAAAGGTTGTATCGGAAATCAAGGAAGCGGGTGATTTGCTCGTGGCTGAAGATGGGGATTTGAAAGTGGCTTTGAATATAAAGATTACCCCAGAATTGAAGCGGGAAGGTATTGTCCGCGATTTAGTGCGGGTGGTTCAAGAAATGAGAAAGAAAGCGGGTTTAGAGGTTTCGGATCGGATTGAGCTTTCCTTATACAGTGAAGATGGAGAGATTCAAAAAGCAATTCAAGAATGGCAGGATTATATTCAAAAAGAAACTTTGGCAGAAAGGTTAGGAGAGATTTGGGGTGGGATAGATGAGGTAGAGAAAGTGAAAATAGAAGGCAAAGAGGTGCAGATTAGTATAAGAAATTGTTCTAATTGTTCTAATTAAGCTAATTGATCTAAATAAATCCCAATGCCTAAATCCCAATAAACAAAATCAATCATTAAATTTGATCATTGGGTAGTTCAAGATTTGGTCATTATTTAGAATAACCTGCCTACCGGCAGGCGGGTTAGAGTAATTAGAATAATTAGAACAATTCTCTAATGTTTTATTCTTCCAAAACCAGAGGTATCATTATTAAACGCATAAAATATGGTGAAGCAGACCGTGTTTTGACGGTTTTTACTGAAGATTTAGGCAAAATTCAGGTGTTGGCGCGGGGAATTCGCCGCGGAAAAAGCAAGTTGGCAGGGATTTTAGAGCTTTTTAACTTGGTGCAGTTAGAGCTCGTCCGCGGCAGAAATTTAGATGTGGTGATTGGAGCGCATGCTTTAAATAATTTTTTAGGTTTAAAAACTGACTTCAAGAAAGTATCCTTTGCCCATTTTTCAGCCGAATTTATTGATAAGTTTACGGAAGAAAGAGGGACGGATAGGAGGCTTTACGCTCTTTTTCGTGATTTATTTTTAAATCTGGATAAATTCGCGGGTAAAAAGGATTATTTATGGGCTTTGATTTTAGATGAATGGCGGATGTTGGAATATTTGGGGGTAATGCCGCGGCTTTATCATTGCGCGGGGTGCGGCTTATCTCTTTCGGATGCGAAAATTTTGTCTTTAGGCGAGGGGGGATTGTATTGCGCAAATTGCGCGTCGCGAGCAGGGCTTTCCGATCCTGTTCGCGAGGAAGTCGTGGAGATTTTATTGTCTTGCGGGGGGCGATATGTGCGCCAACCCGCAGGAATCGGGCGGACACGCTGGTCCGCTCCTACGGGAGATTTGGAGCAAGCAGGTTTAGTGTTGGCGTATTTTTTAAGCGCGAGTTTAGCCCCGCGAATAAAATCATGGCATTTTTTGAAAAAATATCAAGATTATGGGAAGACCCGAACGCCGGTCCATTAGATTGCCGGGGTATGATTATTCTGAAAGAACGGGGTCTAATCCATGGTATAATTGTGATTTTTATAATGCAGGGGTTTGATTTATCAAACCCGAGAGCGCGATAAATCGCGCTCCTTTACTGGCACAATTTTAATGATTAATCTTGCTTACGTCTCCCAATTGAAAATGCCGAAGCAAAAGATTTCCAAAAAAAGATTTTGGTTATTTTTGACTGCTTTTATTCTTGTTTTAGGGGCGGGTTGCGTGGCAGGTTATTTTCTGCTTTTGAAGCATAAAGCTAGTTTCACGGGTCAAGCCGTAAAGCTTGATATTATTGCTCCTCGCGAAGTGATTTCGGGGTCTACCTATGATTATTTGGTAGAATATGCCAATGAAGAGGGGGAGAACCTAGAAAACGCAAAGCTTACGATATATTTTCCTGCAGGTTTTAATTTTGTGGATGCTCTTCCCTCACCCGAGGAGCGGGAAGAATTGCAGGAGGCAAATGTGGTTAAAAAGGTTCAAGGCGAATCACGAGCGTTGACTTGGAATTTAGGCTCAATCGCGAAAGGAAACAAGGCCGCGGTGAAACTCAAAGGGGCGATTTTGGGCGAAGTAGGGGCAAAACGGGCATTGAAGGCGATTATTTCTTACCAACCCGAGAATTTTAACTCCCGTTTTTCCAAGGAGAAGGAGATAGAAGTTGAAATTAAGCAATCTTTAGTGGATTTTTCTATGGAAGTGCCCTCTCGCGTGGGGAAGGGCAAAGAGTTTAATATATCGGTGAAATACCGGAATGCGACGGCTGAAAATTTGGAAAATTTAAGGATTATTGTGAATTATCCTATTGGTTTTAATTTTACTGCCAGTCAGCCACGGTCTGATCACGAGAATAATATTTGGGATTTGCGCGTTCTGGAGCCTGGAGAACGCGGTCGGATTGACATTCAGGGCAAGATTCCCGAGGTTTCCCCTCAAGGCTTGGTTTTTCGCGCGAATTTGGGAATTTTAGACCAATATCAACAGTTTTTCAGCCAAACTTCAGAAGAGCGTCCGGTCATAGTTTTAGACCCTCGCTTAGAGATTACTGCCACCGTGAATAAAGAGGAAAAAGCTACTTTGCGTCCGGGTGAAGAGCTGGAATTCATCGTTACTTATTATAATGTTGGCGAAGTTAGCCTAGAGGGGACGAGCATTACTTACAAAATGAATACGGATTTACTGGATCCAGACTCCATTGCCGTAGAAAATGGCCGCAGGGACGCGGGAGGGAATTTTGTCTGGGACGACCAGACTGAATCCACCTTAAAGAGGATAGCCCCTGGTGGGAAGGGTAAAGTGAAATTCACGGCGCGCCTTTTGCAAGTTTTCCCTTACAGTAGTTTAGATAAACGCAATTTGAAGCTTACAGGCAAAGCGTCCTTCGTAAGTAATAAGGTAGGCGATTTGGAAGGTTTTAATTTTAATGTTGAGAGCAATGATCTGGAGGCGAAAATCAATACGGAATTTTCTTTAGCGGAAGAAGCGCGTTATTATACTTTGGAATATGAGAAAGCGGGATCCGGACCCCTGCCGCCTAAAGTCGGCGAATCCACTACTTATCGTGTTTATTGGACAGTTTCCAATACCACTAATGACGCGGAGAATATCCGTTTGCAAACCACTCTGCCTGAAGGCGTGGGTTTTGGCGAAGACTCTTTTACTTCTTTGGGCAATAATATTAAATATAATTCCGAAACCCGTGAGGTCTTGTGGGACTTGGGGAGACTTCAAGCCTATGCGGGCAGCGTTTTATCGGGAGCGCAAGCTTGGTTTGAAGTCGTTATAACCCCTAATGCTGCTCAAGTAGGGCAAATTTTACCTTTAACAGGGGAAACAAATATTTCAGGCAGGGATTTATTTACGGAGGAAGAAATCTACGGCTCCTATCCGGCTTTGGACACGGATTTAAAAAATGACCTGGGAGCGATAGGCAAGGGGAAGGTGGAAAAGTAAATAAAAATGAAAAATGAAAAACTAAAAATGAATAAGAGACAAGAAATACAAAATAAAAAATTTACTTTCTAAGTTTTTTGTGTTACGATAATAAAAAATATGGATAAAATAGATAAAATTGTCTCGTTAGCTAAGAGAAGGGGATTTATTTTTCAGTCTTCAGAAATTTATGGCGGCTTGGCAAATACTTGGGACTATGGTCCCTTAGGCGTTGAATTAGCCAATAATATCAAGCGGTTTTGGTGGAAACGGTTTGTTCAGGACCGAGAGGATGTTGTCGGCATTAGTTCGGCGATTTTAATGAACCCGAAGGTTTGGCAGGTATCAGGCCATTTGAAAAATTTTACCGACCCATTGGTTGAGTGCAAGAAATGCCATCAGAGGTTTAGGGAAGACCAGATACCATCAGATTCTCAAGCTGATAAATTTTGGGAATGTTCCAAGGGGGGAAAACATGAATTTGCCGAGGCGAGAAAGTTTAATTTAATGTTTAAAACCTTCGTGGGTCCGGTGGAGGACGCTAATTCCACGGTTTATCTTCGGCCTGAAACCGCCCAGGGAACGTTTGTTAATTTTGAGAATGTGCAAATAACGACGCGATTAAAACTGCCTTTTGGCATTGCCCAGATAGGCAAAGCCTTCAGAAACGAGATAACTCCGGGCAATTTTATTTTTAGGGTTTTGGAATTTGAACAGATGGAAATAGAATATTTTATCAGGGAAGAGGACTGGCGAAAATATTTTGATTATTGGCAAGAGCAGATGCAACATTGGGTTTTGGACATCGGCATTAAAAAAGAAAATTTCGCGGTCCGAGAGCATGAAAAAAGCGAGTTGTCGCACTATTCCAAAAAAACCATTGATTTTGAATACAAATATCCTTTTGGCCAAAAAGAGCTTTATGGCTTGGCTTACCGCACCGATTTTGACTTGAGGGCACATAAATTATCTTACGAAGATATGATACCGCATGTTATTGAACCGAGTTTCGGTCTTGAAAGGACGATTTTGGCTATTTTGTGCGACGGTTATCATGAAGATGAAGGCCGTATCGTTTTGCGATTAACCCCGGCGCTTGCGCCCTATAAAGCCGCGGTTTTCCCGCTTCTAGCAAACAAACCTGAGTTAGTTCAAAAGGCGAGAGAGATTTTCACGTTGCTTCAAGAGGAGTTTTCGACCGCTTGGGATTCGCGAGGCAACATTGGCAAGCGTTATTATTCGCAGGATGAAATTGGCACGCCTTTTTGCGTAACCATTGATTTTGAGACTTTGAAGGACAAAGCGATTACTGTGCGGGAGAGAGATAGTATGAAACAGGAGAGAGTGAAGATTAAAGAGTTAGAGGATTATATTCAAGATAAGATTAAGTGATAAAATTATTTTTCAGAATGGTAAAGATTAAAAATGAAAAGTGAAAAATGAAAAACCATAATCTAAAATTAAAAAATTTTAAAGAATACTTTTTTTATCAATTTTTACTGCTTTTAGATGGTAAGAACCTGGGGTTTAAATTCTTTTTAGATTTTTCATTGTGATTTTTCATTTTTCACTTTCAGTTTTTCATTAAATTTTTTTAAATCTTCAACCATTAATCATAAATCATTTATTCTCTAGAATAATAAGTTTAATTTATGACTATTAATCAAATTTACGCTCTTGCCCTAAAAATGGGCATAGAAGCGGACCCGAGACCCGCGACAAGAATTAGTAAGATTTTAGGGAGGGAGAAGGAAAAATATCAAAGTTTAAAAGGAGTAAAGCGTGAAGTTTTTGATCGGGAGAGAATTAAAAATCCTTACGCGGACACGCGAATCCTTTTCGGTAATGGCGATAAAGTAGTTCGCAAAGTAATGACTGGTGTTGATATCGGTTCGGGAGAAGTGTTGCTCGCGCAGAAAATGGGGGTAGATTTAATGATTGCCCATCATCCTTTGGGAATCGCTTTGGCTGGCTTGGATAATGTAATGGAATTACAAGCGGATTTGTTAGCCTCCTATGGGATTCCAATTAATATTGCGGAAAGCCTTTTGGAAGTTAGAATGAGCGAAGTAGCGCGCGGAATAGCGGCTGTAAATCATCAGAGAATTGTTGATTTAGCAAGACTGGCGAAATTACCTTTGATGTGCGTGCATACTCCTTGTGATAATATGGTTTATCAGCAGGTGAATAAGAAAATTGTTCAGAAGGGAAAAACTTTGGATGTGGTGGGAGATATTATGGATCTCCTATACACCTTTCCTGAATATAAGGAAGCAGCTAAATTGGGAGCGGGACCAGTGCTTTTTGCAGGTAAAAGAGCAAGGAGGGCGGGTAAGATTGCCTTAACTGAACTCACAGGCGGCACGGAAGGGAATAAAGAGATGTATAAATTTATGGCAAATGCCGGCATTGGCACGATTATTGGGATGCATATGTCCGAACCTCACCGCAAAGAAGCTGAAAAATATCATATCAATGTGATTATCGCCGGCCACATTGCCTCGGATTCCATTGGGATGAATGTGTTTTTGGATGAGCTGGAAAAGAAAGGGATTAAAATCATTCCTTGTTCAGGGTTGATTAGGAAATGAAATTAAAATTATTCTAATTAACCTAATTATTCTAAGAAATGACCAATGTCTAAGTACCAATGAATAAATGAATAACAGAATTGGCTAATTAGGATTTGTTTATTCCTGATTTATTTAGGTCAATTAGAATAATTAGAGCAATTAGAAATTTAAAATGATGTTCTCAAAAAATATTTTAAAAAATGGCTTGCGCGTTGTGACTGTTCCAATGCAAAACACAAAGACAGTGACGGTTTTGGTGGTCGTGGAAACTGGTTCCAAATATGAGACGAAAAAAAACAATGGAATTTCCCATGTTTTAGAGCATATGTTTTTTAAGGGCACGCAGAGGCGGCCTAATACACAGATACTCGCTTCGGAAATTGACAAGATTGGCGGGGAACACAATGCTTTTACTTCTGAAGAGTTTACCGGTTACTATGCCAAAGCGGCTTCGCGCCACGCGCGTTTGCTCTTTGATTTGATCTCTGATATGTTTTTGAATTCTAAACTGGCAGAACAGGAGTTATCTCTGGAAAAGAACGTGATTTGCGAAGAGATTAATATGTATCAAGACATACCGATGCATTATGTGGGTTATTTGTGGGAGCAGTTGCTTTATGGCGATCAACCCGCGGGCTGGCTCACTATCGGCACCAAGGAGAATGTTCAAGGTTTTTCCAGGGAGGATTTGGTGAATTATTTGAAGAAAAGTTATGTCGCGGCTAACACCATTATTATCGTTGCTGGCGATATTGATTCACAAAAAGCTTTAACAGAGGCAAATAATTTTTTTGGTTCTACGCGCGTTGCTCCCAAACCGCGGAAAGTAAAAGTTCTGGAAAAACAGAACGAGCCCCGAATTTTGCTCCAAACCAAAAAAACCGACCAGAGTCATTTTTGCCTTGGCGTGCGGGGTTATTCTGTCCATCATCCCGATTATTATCCTCTGGAAGTTTTAACCGCGGTTTTGGGGGGAGGAATGAGTTCTCGTTTATTTATCGCAGTTCGGGAAAGAAGAGGTCTTGCTTATTATGTCCATACCAACTTTGAAAGCTATACCGATCACGGTTATCTTGTTACGCAGGCAGGCGTGGATAATAATAACACAGAGGAGGCAGTAAAAGTGGTTTTGAGTGAACTTAGGAAGGCAAGAGAACAGAAGGTTCAAGAGAAAGAGCTGAATAAGGCGAAAGAATACCTGAAGGGCAAATTGACCTTGGATTTAGAAACTTCTGATGAATACGCCTTCTGGCTGGCAGGGCAAGAGGTGGTCCGAGGAGAAATGTTGACCGAAGAGCAAATTTTTCAGAAAATTGATGCCGTGAGCAGCGTAGACGCGCAAAGGGTGGCGAATGATATCTTTAGAAATAATAAACTGAATCTGGCAGTAATTGGACCGCAGAAGGAAAAGGAGGGATTAAAGCAGGTTCTGAATTTATGAAAATTTTCAATTTCTAATTTTCAATTTTTATTAAATTTCTAATAATTTAATTTTCAAACAGTGAATAGAAACTTTTGTTGTGCGGTTATGAAGCTTTGAAAATTTAAAAATTGGGATTTGATTGAAAATTGGGATTTGAAAATTGAAAATTAACCCCAAATCTATGCCTAAAAAACAAGTTATCTTGAATACCTCTTCAATTGTGATTGTAAAAATTGTTCTAGTTCTGCTAGGACTAGTCTTTTTGTATTTCGTGCGAGATGTAGTGATGGTTTTATTTACGGCGGTCGTGATTTCCGCCGCGCTTAATCCGATCGTGGATTGGCTGCAAAAAAAGCGTATTCCGCGGACCTTAAGCGTACTTTTAATCTATACTGTCCTTCTTAGTATTGTTGTTCTATCCATCTATCTTTTAATTCCGCCGATTGTCACTCAGGTCAAAGATTTAGCGAATCAATTCCCTAATCTTTATGAGCAGCTGGCGCAGAAAGGGATGAAGTTGAAGGCTTTCTCGGCGCGCGAAGATCTTCTAAGTAATATCCAAAAAGTTGTTTCTTCGTTGGGTAATAATATTACAGGAGCGACGCGCAGTATCTTTGGGACTTTAGGCACCATTTTTGGCAGTTTTATTTCCGCTTTTGTAATTTTGGTTTTATCTTTCTATTTAACCGTGCAGAAGGATGCCTTGAAGAGTTTTATTCGAGCGATTACGCCAGCACGTCGGCAAAAGCATATTATTGAACTTGTGGATCGCGTCCAGCATAAGATTGGGCAGTGGCTGTCTGGCCAGATTTTTTTATGCTTTGTGGTAGGTATCCTGACATTTTTAGGATTAACACTTCTAGGAGTGAAGTACAGCTTAGTTTTAGCGCTTTTCGCGGGGTTGATTGAGATTATTCCTTACGTGGGTCCAGTTTTAGGAGGACTGCCGGCTGTATTTTTAGCTTTGACCCAATCGCCAATTTTAGCTTTGTTCGTAATTATCCTTTTCTTTGTTGTCCAGCAGATAGAAAATCATATCTTGGCGCCCAAGATAATGCAAAAAACGGTGGGTTTAAACCCGATTGTAGTTATTTTAGCTTTACTCGCGGGCGGCAAGCTCGCCGGGATTTTGGGGATGATTTTGGCTATCCCTGTCGCGACCGTGGTTACCGTTTTTGTACAGGATTATATGGAGCTTAAAAATAGAGCGCAAATTGCTAAAAAACCTAAAATAAATGTTTAGCGCTTGTTATTCTTAAATTTAAAAAACCCTCCCATTATGAGAAGAGGGTTTTTGGATAAAATCATTAGCTCTCATTGTCAAGCTCAAGCTGGGACTGTTCCCCTGTCTTATCCAAAACGTTTTTTAAAGCCTTCTCCTCCAGGATTTTGATGATTTTCTGGGTCACTTGCGCTTTTTCCGGTTTGGCCGCAAATTGCGTAGCCGCATGGGTGATTTGGGCGATAACAGTTCTTTGGTCATCAAGTTCGGAAACAATTTCCAGGGCTTTAGCAATTAAATCGGCTTCAGAGGTGTTTAAGACCTCAAAGAACAAGTCCCAAAATGCTTTTTTCTGATCCATAGAAGTAATCTAAAATGGAAAATCTAAAATATATATTTAAATCAAATTTTACATTTTAGATTTTAGTTTTTAAATTGAATTAGATTTTTAATTCTATCACAATATAAATTCGTGTCAAAATTCTATATTACCACCCCAATTTATTATGTAAATGATAAGCCGCATATTGGCCACGCTTATACGACAGTGGCAGCGGATGTTTTAGCACGCTGGCAGAAAATGAACGGCAAGGATGTGTTTTTTTTAACGGGTACAGATGAGCATGGAGCAAAGATCGCAGAGGCAGCGGAAAAAGCAGGCAAAAATCCGCAGGAATTCTCCGATCAAGTCTCTGAAGAATTTAAAAAAACGTGGAAGAACTTAGATATTGAACCTTCATATTTTATTCGGACAACTAATCCCGAACATGAAAAATTGGCAGTCGCTTTTTTAAGCCGTCTTTATGAAAAAGGTTTTTTGTATGAAAAAGATTATAAAGGGCTTTATTGTATTGGTTGTGAGAAATTTTTGACGGAAAAAGAATTGCTAGAAGGCAAATGTCCGGATCATAATCAAAAACCCGAGATGGTTTTAGAAAAAAATTGGTTTTTCAACTTGAAGGAATTTTTACCAAAAGTTAAAGAAATAGTCGCGGGGGGTAAAATAAAGATTGAGCCAGACACAGCTTATCAAGAGGTTTTAGGGATTTTCAAACAAGGTTTAGATGATTTTTCTATTTCGCGGCAGAAGGTAAAGTGGGGCATCCCCGTTCCTTGGGATAAGACACAAACAATTTATGTCTGGGTAGAGGCTTTGCTCAATTATTGGACTGCTCTCAAGATTGCCGACCATGAGGATTTTTGGCCGCCGGATGTGCATTTGATGAGCCACGATATTTTAAAATTTCATGCCATTTATTGGCTGGCGATGTTAGCGGCGGCAGATGTTGATCTTCCGCGCAGAATTTTTGTCCATGGTTATTTTACAATTGATGGTCAAAAGATGTCCAAGACGATAGGAAATGTGATTGATCCCAATGTTTTGGTGAAGAAGTTTGGGGTGGATGCCACACGCTATCTTTTGCTTTCCCGGTTTCCTTTTGGGAAGGATGGCGATATCTCGGAAGCTAAGATGAAAGAGATGTATAATGCGGATTTGGCGAACGGAATAGGAAATTTGGTGGCTCGAGTGGCGCGTTTTCAATTGCGGATTGATAAATTGCGAATTGCGAATTGCGAATTAAAAGAGTATAAAAGTTTAATGGAAGAGCTTAAATTTTATGAGGTGTTGAAGTTAATTATGAACAAAGTAAAGGAATGTAATGATATGATTGAAGAGAAGAAACCCTGGAGAATAAAAAATGAGCAGGAAATTAAGAAAACTTTAATGCCAGTGGTTGAGAAGATTATAATTATTGCGGAAATGTTGAAGCCATTTATGCCCAATGTTAGCGGAAAAATTTTAGAGATTTTAAAGACTAGGAAGAGTGAAATTTTATTCCCCCGTATTTAATAATTTTAAATTTGTTATGATTGACACCCACGCGCATTTAAATTTCAAAGACTTTAATGAAGATTATAAGCAGGTAATCAAAGATTCGATTGATAATGGCGTAGAGACTATTATAAATGTTGGTTCAGATTTTCAAACAAGCGAGAAAGCGATTAAAATCGCGGGGGAAAATGAAATTTGTTATGCCGCGGTTGGTATTCATCCGATTCATACGGATCGGGTGGAAGGGATGCAAGAGGAAGAAATTTTTGAAAAATTGGTAAATTTGGCAAAGGGAAAGAAAATAGTTGCGATCGGTGAAACAGGATTAGACTATTATCATCTGCCGTCGGAACAAAAGAAAAAGGGCAAGGTGACGCGAGCGCAAAAACAATTATTTCAAATTCATTTAAATTTGGCGAGAAAAACAAATTTGTTTTTGATTTTGCATTGCCGCGACGCCTATGATGATTTACTGCAGATTATCAATGAAACAATAAAGCAATGGAACAATGAAATTATGATGGGGGTGGTGCATTGTTTTTGCGGCAGTCTTGAAATAGCAAGAAGGTTTTTAGATCTAGGCCTTTATGTTGGTTTTACGGGTATGGTTACATATCCGGGCAATGAAAATTTGTCGCAGGTAATCCGTGAAATTCCGTTGGAAAAAATTTTAGTGGAAACGGATTGCCCGTACCTGCCGCCTCAGGAAAAACGTGGGGAAAGGAATTTGCCATACTATGTGAAATATACAATCCAAAAAATCGCGGAAATGAAGGGTTTAGATTATAAGGAAATGGAAAAGACTTTAAGTAAGAATGCAACTAATGCTTTTAATTTATCAATTACTTAATTGCGGATTGCGCATTGCGGATTATGAAGATCAAAAAATTTGAAGAATTACCAATTTGGAAACTCAGTTTACCTTGAATCGCGAAATGTATCGTCTATTAACGAGGGAGTCCCTCACCTTTTGTAAAAGATGGGGGACGACCGAAGCCCGCCCTCCTCGCACTCCCGCGAAGCTTGCGAGCGGGCAGGCAATCTCCTAAATCTGTATAAATACAGCTCGATGAGATTGCTTCGTCGTCCGCTTAGGGCGGACTCCTCGCAATGACAAAATAAATTTCGTAATTCAAGGTTGAAAAGTAATGCGCAATTCGAAATTGATGAATTAAATAATTTATTGAAATGTATAATCACAAAGAAATAGAAAAAAAATGGCAAAAGAAATGGGAAAAAGATAGACTTTACAAATCCCAGGATTTTAGCGATAAACCCAAATTTTATTGCTTGGATATGTTCCCCTATCCTTCGGGCGCGGGTCTGCACGTGGGGCACCCCGAGGGTTACACGGCAACAGACATTGTTTCCCGCTACAAGCGGATGAATGGCTATAATGTCCTGCATCCGATGGGTTGGGACGCTTTCGGGTTACCCGCGGAAAATTACGCGATTAAGACTAAGGTTCACCCCGATAAAAGCACGCACGAGAATATTAATCGTTTTCGGGAACAGATTCAGTCCTTAGGTTTATCTTACGACTGGGAACGGGAAGTGGACACTTCCAGCCCGGAATATTACAAATGGACACAGTGGTTTTTCCTCTTTTTGTATAAAAACGGCTGGGCTTATCGCAAAAAAGCGCCGGTGAATTGGTGTCCTTCCTGCCAGACTGTGCTTGCGAATGAACAGGTGATTGATGGCGCGTGCGACCGTTGCAAAACTAAAGTTATTCAAAAAGAACTTAAACAGTGGTTTTTCAAGATTACCGATTTTGCCGAAGAATTAATCGCTGGTTTGGATAAAATTGACTGGCCAGAATCAACCAAAATTATGCAGAGGCATTGGATTGGAAAGAGCGAGGGGGCCGAAATAAAATTTTCAATTTTCAATTTTCAATTTTCAATTAGTGTTTTTACGACAAGACCGGATACAATTTTTGGGGCTACTTATTTGGTTTTGGCACCGGAACATAAAATTGTAGAAAAGTTAAAAGATAAAATTGAAAATTATGCAGAAATAGAGAAATATGTTTTGGCATCTAAGAAAAAAACGGAAAGGGAAAGATTAGCGCAAGAAAAGGAGAAGACAGGCGTGGAATTGAAAGGTATCAAAGCTATAAATCCGGCTAATAATCAAGAAATCCCCATTTTTATTGCAGATTATGTGCTCAAGGGTTATGGCACGGGTGCGATTATGGCGGTGCCAAAACATGATTTACGTGATTATTTATTTGCTCAAAAGTATAATTTACCAATAGTTGAGGTGATAAAACTATGTGAAATTAAAAATGAAAAATTAAAAATTAAAAATCACAATTTAAAATTTAAAAATAATAGAGAGGAAGAATTAGTTTATGAAGATGAGGGGGTATTAGTTAACTCTGGCGAATTTAACGGGTTGGATTCGGAAGCAGCGAGGGAAAAAATCACCGAATGGCTAGCTACAAAGGGATTAGCCAAGAAAAAAATAAATTACAAACTCCGTGATTGGCTGATTTCGCGGCAAAGATATTGGGGCGCGCCGATTCCTATATTTTATTGTGAAAAATGCGGCGAGGTGCCAGTATCAGAAGAAGATTTGCCGGTGTTATTGCCTCGCGATGTAGATTTTATGCCGCACGGAGAATCGCCGCTTACGCGCTCTAAGGAATTTCATAAAGTCAAATGCCCAAAATGCGGGGGGAAGGCGCGGCGCGAATCAGATACTATGGATACCTTCGTCTGTTCTTCCTGGTATTTTTTTCGGTATTGCGATCCCAAAAATGCAGAAGAATTTGCTTCCAAGAAACTTTTAAAATATTGGATGCCCGTTGATTTATATGTGGGCGGCGCGGAACATACGGTTCTGCATTTGCTATACTCCCGCTTTTTTACCAAAGCCCTGCATAAAAAGGGCTTAATCAATTTTGACGAGCCTTTCTTAAAACTCCGTCACCAAGGAATGATTTTAGCCGAAGACGGTCGCAAGATGAGCAAGAGTTTAGGCAATGTGATTAATCCAGATGAGGTGGTAGAAAAGTATGGCGCCGACACAATGCGGATGTATGAGATGTTTATGGGACCGTTTGAAGATTCTATCGCTTGGAACACCAAAGGGGTGATTGGAGTGCGAAGGTTTTTGGAAAAAGTGTGGAAGATAAAGTCAGGAATCAGGAACCAGGAATCAGGAACCAGGAATAATAAGCTAGATGGCTTGGTTCATAGAATAATTAAAAAGGTGGGTGTTGATATTGAGAACTTTAAGTTTAATACCGCGGTGGCGAGTTTAATGATTTTGGTGAACCATATGGAAAGGGAAGAATTTATCCCCCAGCATTTATTTGAATCATTTTTAAAAATTTTATCGCCTTTCGCGCCACATTTGGCGGAAGAATTATGGACACAGCTTGGATACAAAGTCGGAGATGCCGAAGGTAGTGGAACTGCTGACGAAGGAAGTAAGAGTATTTTTGTTGAAAAATGGCCAGAATATGATTTGCGATTAGTGCAAGAGGACGAAGTGGACTTAGTGATTCAGGTGAATGGCAAGGTGCGGGCGGTCGTTCAGGTAAAGACGGATATTTCCGAAAGCGAAGCTAAAAAAATCGCTCTGAAACAGGAAAAAATTAAGAAATGGATAGGCGGCAAGAAAGTCCGCAAATTTATTTTCGTGCCAGGCAGGCTGATTAATATTGTTATTTAACATTGCTGCATTGGTTTCTGAAACCAAATTTTCTGTAAATTGGGAATCCTGATAAAAGAAGGGAAGGAGAGAAGAGATGAGTGATATTCTGGAAGTACTGACAAAGGAAGTATATGTGACCTTAGATGGTGAAAAGTTTGATCTTAGTAAGTTATCCCGAGAAGAGTGGAGAGTGTATTGGGTCGTGCGGCAATTTTGGGGAAAAGTGCCGAGGCCTGGGTGGGCAGGCGAGTTCCCGAATTTTTGGTCAAGCCAGTTAGTAAATCTATATGGCGGAGAGCAGCAGATGTTGGGCACAGTTCTTTATGAAATTTGTCAAGATTTGGAGGCATATTTGGGCATTAAACAGGGCTATATTATGCCGCCTGAAGAATGTTATCGGTTCTTGAAAGATCGGGGCATAGCGTGTAGGGGTAAGCTTATTTTTTTCTTTTATGCTGTGAGGAGTTTCAGAGGGCTGACAGAAGAGAGGGTGCAAAGCTACCTTTATCTTTTGCACCTTATGAAAATATTGCCCTTGTTGGGATATCCCTTCAGGCACAGACCAGAACCACATAGCGACTATTTACAAACTGATCTTGAGGGTCTTACTGCCGCCGGATATTTGGAAGCAGGATCAGAAGGGGTTACTATTACGGAACAGGGAGTGTCTTGGGTAGAGAAAGAAATCCCTCCGGTTCCCGTGTGCCAGTTACTGGAGGATATAATCAGGGTTAAGACTGAAGAGTTTGTCGTTTTATCTGATCCGGAGTTGTTTGGCGCAGTACTTCAAGAGTATGGCAAGAGCCATGCTTTGCGGGCTGCTTAAAATAGGAGCGATGAGGTCAAAATTATTGGCCTCTATTTTTTTGACACTCCGCAGGAATTAATGGTTTAATTTAGGGAAAATTGAACCAAAGCAGTGATTGTAATATTTTATGATTTATCAGTTAGATTTGACAGATTTGGATGTTTGCTGTATCCTTTTATCTTGGCTCTCTAATGGGTAAAAACTAGCAGAACTTCAATTTTTTTATTAAATCTTAAGATTCTAGCATATGAAGAAACTCATTTTTTCGGTCGGAGTAGGCGTTTTAGCCTTTTGCAGCGTAGGATTCTCGGCCCAGGCGCATTGTAATTGGGCTTGCCAGGATCCCGAGTATGACTGGGTGATTAAGCCAGAAGTCCTTGGCGATAGATTGAAGATTATCGCCAACCCGGCATTTACTTGCGCACCAGGGTGCGGGGACAAAATTGTGATTACGGGCGACCCAGACAAGTGGAAATACGCATGGGAAATGAAATGGACCAACCAGGGCTATGTTGCCTATATCCCTTTGAGCAAGCTGCCCAGAGGGCGCAAAATTCGCATGAATTACGCGATTCGCAGTTATAACAACAACACTTGTTGGGCTTTGTATTCAGAAGACAATGATGATGAATGGACCGGTCCAGGGAGCCACGGCGGCACGATTATTGACTTTATGATTCAAGGCAGGCGGGTGGTGCCAGTGGATTAAAGAATTTTTGAAATAAACAAGATCGCCTTTCAAGATAAGGCGATCTTGTTTATTTACTTTGGTAACGATGATTTGTTATAATGGAAAAGTAGAAAATATAATTGATATTATGGAAGCTTTTGGGATCAATCCATAATATATATGTTTTCTAGATGCGGATGTAACTAATTTAGAAAGAGACATTGAACCAACGAAAAAGGAGGGTTTTTGGGCTCATTGTCAACCGAATAACCGAATGGTGGTATAAGGGTTGTTTTGCGCGAAATGGCGCAGAAAGGATAGGAAAAATGGAATGGACCGAAGAGTTCATTGGTGAACAAGTGGAAGGTATCAGAGCATTCGTCGGCGACCAAAAAGCTCTCGTTGCACTCTCGGGCGGCGTGGATAGCTCGGTGGTAGCGATGTTAGCCTATAATGCGTTGCCATCAGAGCAGGTTGCATTCGTCACCATCGATGATGGGTTCCGGCGAAAAGGCGAACCAGAATGGGTAGCGATAACCTTTAAAGAGCTCGGCATTACCGCAGAGATAGTAGTGGCTGAAAATGTAATTTATCGGTCTTATCTTTCTTTAAGACAGGCAAGAAGTGCGGGGGAAAAAAGGAAATGGTTCCGTCAGGTTTTCTATGAGCTTTTGGCCTTTGAAGCCCAAAAATTGGGGGCAACTATTGCTCTGCAGGGAACTAACAAGGCGGATGTCCAGGAAACTGTCGCTGGTGTCAAAGCCCAGCACAATGTGCTATCCCAGATCGGCATTGACCCCCTCGTGGAATATGGCATCAAGGTTTATGAACCCCTAGCCGAGCTTTACAAGGACCAAATCCGAAAAGTGGCTCGCATTCTTAAGTTGCCGAAAGAAATCTGCACTCGTATGCCGTTCCCGGGACCAGGACTCTCCATTAGGGTCTATGGAGCGCCTACCAAGCCAAAAATAGCCATAATCAGAGAGATAACGGCGATAGTAGAAAAGATGCTCCTGCCACTCAATCCTTTCCAAGTGCTGGCGTATTTGGGACCCAAGGCAACTGGCGTTAGCACGGAAGGCAAAAGAATAAACGGTTACGTTGTCTATGTGCGGGCGGTTAATTCTATTGATGCCATCACCGCCACACCAATTCAGATGACCGGTCAAATTGAAGACGAACTGATCGCACATATCACGGCTGCCTTTCCTAGCGAAATCAGCCATGTGCTTTTTGATTACACGCCAAAACCGCCCGCTACGATTGAATTTGAGTAAAGGATGAAAATATTATTTAATACCTGTGGATAAGTTTCACAGGTTTTTTATTTTGTCGAAGATTTTCTGACAAGAATAGATGATGAACATATTTAGTTTTTGGCTTAAATATGATAAAATTTTATTTAAAATATGATTTTAATAAAAATTAGTAGGAAAATATTTGACATAAATCTGAACTCGGAATAAAATAAAAAAGTATTTAAAAAATATGATTACAGCCGCTTTAAAGCAATTAGGTCTAGAGGAAAAAGAAACCAAGGTTTATTTGGCGTCTTTGCGTTTGGGACCCGCGCCGGTGCGTAAGATTGCCCGCGAGGCTGGCGTGAACCGCGGCAGCTGTTATGATCTTTTGAAACTTTTGATGTCCAAGGGGATGGTGAGCTATTATCATCAGAATAAACATAAATATTTTGTCGCTGAAGATCCGGATCATCTTCAGGAGATAGTGGCGGAAGAAGAAGAAAGGTTAGAAAAAACCAAAAAACAGATTGAAAAGATTATTCCAGAACTGAAATCAATTTACGACAACGCGGGCGATAAACCAGTGGTGAAATATTATGAAGGGCTCGTAGGCGTGAAAATAATTTTGAAAGATGTCTTAAATTCTTTTCTGGGAGCGAAGAGGCGCGAATATTATGTCTATTCAGCAGTGGACATCCGCGATTATCTTTACCAGGCTTATCCTAATTTCACAGCCCAGAGGGTCAGCGAGAAGATTAAGGTCAAGGTGATCGCGATGGGTTCTGGAGGGCGATTACGCGGTCTGGACGAGCGGCGCTGGCTTTCGCGCCAGAAAAGTTCGCCTACCTATATTTTAATCTACCAGAATAAGATGGCGATGATTTCCCTGGACCGCGAAAAGAAGCCGCGGGGGGTGATTATTGAAGACGAGGGAATTTATCGGACAGAGGTGCTTCTTTTTGAGAAGATGTGGGAGTTTTTAAATCATACAACCTGAAATCTGAAACATAGAGGGAACGCCTTAATGTTTCAGCCACAGAGTTGCAAATTTCAAATTTATGCCTCAAAAAAAACCAAAAATTGTCTGTTTAGGCGCTGGCACCGGTCAGGCAACAGTTTTAAGCGGATTAAAAGATTATCAATGTGATTTAACCGGTATTGTGAATGTTACCGATAATGGCGGCTCTTCAGGGGTTTTGCGGCGGGAGATGAATATTCCCCAACCCGGGGATACGCGTCAGTGTTTACAGGCTGTAGCGGGTTTAGAAGAGGATCTAATGACGAAACTTTTTGCCTACCGCTTTGAGGAAGGGTCTTTGAAGGGGGGAAGCCTTGGTAATTTTATTTTAGCCGCCTTGACGCGCATTACTGGCGATTTTGGCCAAGGCGTGGAAATGGCGGCGAGGCTTTTACGAACAGCGGCAAAAATTTATCCGGTAACGAGCGCCAGCGTTGATGTTGGTTGCGAATTGGAAAATGGCAGTAAAATCCGTGGCGAGTGGGATATTATCTTACGGGCAGACAGGACGCCGATTAAAAAAATGTTTTTAACGAAAAAGGCAGAGGCCTATCCTCCTTGTCTTGAGGCTTTGCGCCGCGCCGATTTAATTGTCATTGGACCGGGTTCTCTGTTTACGGGTATTATTCCGCATTTTTTAGTCCGCGGCGTCAAAGAGGCAATAATGTCCTCCAAAGGCAAAAAGGTATATATTTGTAATATGATGAGCCAACCCGGGCAAACCGATGGTTTGAAGGTTTCAGACCATGTGCGGCAAGTGGCGCGTTATTTAGGGCAAATGCCGGATTATGTCATTGCGAACCGCAACGCAATCGGTCCGCGCATTTTGAAACATTACCGTCAGTTCGGATCCGTGCCCGTGGAGCTTGATCGCGTTTCTGATGCTAAGATGATTATCCGCTCCCTAGCTCAAAATGAAGTTGGCGAGGCGGTACATTTAGACAAGCGCGCTGGGAAAAGATTCCGTGAATGGAGCGAGTGGACGCATCTTTTAAGGCACGATGCGAAAAAACTCGCGAAAATTTTAATGGATCTAGCAAAAGAATAGTCTTTTGGTTTATTATTACATTGTTAAAAATTAGATGTTTTAGTTTATGAAAATCAAAGCCGTCATTTTAGCTGCTGGCGAGGGTAGCCGGCTCTATCCTTTTTCAACGCGCGAGAATCCTAAAATTTTGATGCGTTTTTGCGGTAAGCCTTTGCTTTTGCACCATATTGCCGAATTTTTAGAGCACAAGATAGAGGACTTGGTTATAGTTTGCAACCCTCAAAATAGAGATTTAGTTCAAGGGATTGTGGCTGGCGCTTACCCTAGATTAAAGGTTGCTTTCGTGGTGCAGAAAGAGCTTTCGGGACCCAGCCGCGCCATTTATGAGGCGAGAAAAGAGCTTCAAGGCGCGGATTTTTTTGTGCTGAAATATGCCGATAGTTTTAGCCCTGTTTCCCCCTTGCCTTTACTCTTGAAATGTTTAAAGGAAAATCCCAAAGACGGCGCTATTTTATTGTTTCAGGTGAAAGATTTTAAACGTTTCGGCATCGCGCGATTTGTTAGCGGAAAATTGGTGGAGATTGTGGAAAAACCGCATAAAAATCCTCCCTCTAATCTCGCTTGGCGGGGAATGTCAATTTTGAGTTGCGATAAGTTTTTGCAGGGTTTTGAAAAAGAAGTTATACGCCGAGGCGCGTCCGAGGTCGCGCCGCCAGAGTATGTTTTAAGGGTAAAAGGTGAATTGAATTATCAAATAATAAATGGCGAGATTTTTGATTTGGGCTATCCTTGGGATATTTTAACTTTTAATCGTTTGTTGCTGGATAAATTTGGCGGTCATGTTTTAAGCAAAAAGATAGGTAAAAATGTTCGGATTTCTTCCAAAAGCTACATTGGTCCCAAAGCAATCCTTGGGGATGGCGTAAAAATAGGGGAATATGTTTCCCTGGAAGAGGCTTATGTGGCGCGTGACACGGAAATTCGCGATAGTTATGTGATGCCCCGAGCGCGTATTGGAGAGGCTTGCCAGATTCAAAAAAGCGTCATTGGAGGAGAGGTTAATGTTGGTTCTCACTTTAAAACTAAAATTAAATCAAAAGGGAAGGTGAAGGTTTTTGCCAAAGGGGATTATAAAGAGACTTCTTTCAGCACTTTAGGTTGCTTTCTGGGACCTCGAGTTAAAGTCCAAAATGAAATCTCCTCTGAAGCGGGGCGGATTGTTTATCCTGATAGAGAGGTGAACAAAAATATTGTTCAGGATATTTTGCCTATCCGCGCCATATTTTTTGACGCGGATAATACGCTTTATCAAAGCAGGGACGCGGCTCAAGCCGCTGATCTGGCGGCAATGGCTTATCTAGCCGGAGGGGCAAAATATGAATCCAAAGAGCTTTACAATATTTGGAGAAATAAAATAGTCGTTTCTCTTAAAGAAAGCAAGTCGCCAGTGATGCGCCACCGCCAATATTCTTACCAAAGGTTGATTGATAAGTTGAAACTTCGGCATCGCGCGAGACGGGCTTTTTTGATCTTTCGCGAGGGATTAGTGAAGAAATTAAGAATCGCGCCTCACCTAAAAACTGTTTTGGAGCGGCTCAAGGATTATAAAAAGATAGTGGTGAGCGAGGACAACCAAGATTTAATCCAATTTAAGCTTAAAAAATTGGACCTTGAAGGATATTTTGACTTAGTGATTGCCGCTGAAACCATCGGCGCGATGAAGCCCGATAAGAGATATTTTGATTATGCGTTAAAAAGGCTCAAACTTTGGCCGGGAGAGTGCGTGATGATCGGGGATGACTGGGAAAAAGATTTAGAGATAGCTTGTAAATTAGGTTTAAGAACGATTAAATGGGGTGATGAGGATAAGAGGGCGCACAGGAATATGAAGGATTTTAGAACACTTTTGGAAATATTAAGGATTATTTAAAAATTTATAATTTCTAATTTTAAATTTTCATTAAATTTTCAATGATATAATTTCTAAACGGGGTTTGAAAATTAATTCATTGATAATTTAATAGAAATTAGGAATTGAAAATTGCAAATTTTTTGGCTATGAAAATTATTACTATTAACATCAGAAATCCAAATCCTGAAATTGTCAAAGAGGTGGCAGAAGTGATTAGGGCTGGTGGCGCGGTGGCTTTCCCTACTGACACTGCTTATGGCATCGCCGTAAATGCTTTGGATTATAAGGCTTTGGCGCGTTTGGACCGGATCAAAGGCAGGCAAGACCAGAAACCTTACCCCATAGCGGTTTTAAATTGTGAGGAAGCGGAAAGATATGCTATATTTAACAAACAAGCAAAAATTTTAGCCCGTCATTTTTGGCCTGGGGCGCTGACTCTGATTTTAAAGCGCAAGGAAGGCGCAGAGATTTTAGACCCTCATTTAGAAACCATCGGGGTGCGCGTTCCGGATTCAAAATTATGCAACGCGCTGTCAAAAGTTTTAGGTTTTCCTTATACTATTACGAGCGCGAATATTTCCGGTATGCCCACGGCATACACAGTCCGAGAAATAGCAGAGCAGTTTTTGAGCGCGAAGTATAAACCGGATTTGATTTTGGACGGCGGAGAGCTTGTGGAAAACAAAATTTCAACCGTGGTGGACTTGTCCCATGGGAAAGCGAAGATTTTGAGGGAAGGGGAAATAGAGGCGGAGATAATTGAGCGAGTTGTAAATGAAAATTTCTAATTTCTAATTTTCAATTTTCATTAAATTTCCAATTTTAAAATTTTCAAACATGTTGTAAAAAATAAAAGTTCAAAAATTATTTCGTTAGAAATCTAATAAAGAGCTAAAATTTTCGTGCCTTTAGGGTGGACGAACCTAGGGCGAAAAATTATAAATTTATGTTCAATATATTAAAAGAAAAAGATCCAGAAGTTTACAAAGCTATTTTCAATGAGCAAAAACGCCAAAAAGAAGGTTTGGAATTAATCGCTTCAGAGAATTATGTTTCGCGCGCGGTTCTTGCGGCAATGGGTTCGGTTTTGACGAATAAATATTCGGAAGGTTATCCAGGCAAGCGCTATTATGGCGGCAACAAATTTATTGATCAGGCGGAGAACTTGGCTGTGAAGCGCGCGAAAAAACTTTTTGGCGCGGAGCACGTGAATGTTCAGCCCTACTCGGGATCCCCTGCCAACATAGAAGTTTATTTCGCATTTGTGCCTTTTGGCGGCAAGATTATGGGAATGAGCTTAGCCCATGGCGGACATTTAACCCATGGGCATAAGGTTAATTTTTCAGGGAAAGCTTATCAGGTAGTGTCTTACGGCGTGGAAAAAAATGGCCGCATTTCTTACGCCAAGGTGCGGGCGTTGGCGAAAGCCGAGAAACCTAATTTAATCATCTCGGGTTATACCGCTTATCCCCGCAAGGTTGATTTTAAAAAGTTTAAAGAAATCGCGGACGAGGTGGGGGCGATTTCTATGGCGGATATTTCCCATATCGCCGGTTTAATCGCCGCGGGATTGCACGAAAATCCAGTGCCTTATTTTGACGTGGTTACGACGACCACCCACAAAACTCTGCGCGGTCCGCGCGGCGCGATGATTATGTGCAAAAGAAAATGGGCGGAAATTGTGGATCGGGCGGTCTTTCCGGGAATGCAGGGCGGGCCGCATAATCATATTAACGCCGCTAAGGCTGTGGCTTTTGGTGAAGCATTAAAGCCCGAATTCAAGGTTTATTGCCGCCAGATTATTAAGAATGCCAAAGCTTTAGCCGCTGCCTTAATGAAGCTTAGATTCACGGTCGTTTCCGGCGGCACGGATAATCATCTGATGCTCGTTGATTTGACCAATAAAAAAGTAACAGGTAAAGAGGCGGAGCATATTTTAGAAGAAGCGGGGATTACATTAAACAAAAATATGGTGCCTTATGATCCCCGTTCGCCTTTTGACCCTTCGGGAGTGCGGATTGGCACGCCGGCAATAACGAGCCGCGGGATGAAGGAGCCCGAGATGCAAAAAATCGCCCTTTGGATTGACCGGGCGATTCGGGCAAAAAATAGAGCGGCGGAGCTTCTCAAAATTCAGAGAGAGATCAAAGAATTTTGTCAGGATTTTTCCGTGCCGGGGATAGATGAATAATATTGAATCAGGAGTCATCAAGCACGGAATATTTATTAGTTCCATGGGGATTTGTTGTGATATCGATTTGAAGGAGGGGAGAAAATGAGGAGACCTAAAAGTATTCGTGATTGGCAAGCAATGTTCTTTGCTATATATGGAGAAAGGAATAGAGAGCTTTATTCTGTTCCCGAGATTCTGAACCACGTTTTTGAAGCAATGGCGGAGCTAGTAGAAGAGTTGCGCAAGGAGAATAGAGATGGAATTATTGCTAAGATTCCTGATCTTTTCGCCTGGATATTGGGTTTGGGCAGTATTTTAGAGATTGATCTGGAAGAGGCGGTATGGCATAAATATCCCAATATTTGTCCTTATTGCTTGCAGAAAAAAAATTGTATCTGCATTTCTCGCCAACTTAAATATCGCCCCAATATCAAGAAATTGGAGACCTATCGGATCAGGGTCAATAATATACCATCCACGCTATATGGCTGGCAGAAAATGTTTGATAGAATTTACGGGGGTGTGAATACGATCAAATCTCAACTCCAGTTGTGGCTTCATTTATTTGAAGAACTTGGTGAAATTAGCAAGGCATTGCATCAACGCAAAGGTGGTAATTTAGAAGCAGAACTCGCTGACACTTTGGCTTGGCTTTTCGCGGTATGCACGAAACTTCGGATCTCTCTTTCCGAACTTGCTTGGGAGATCTATCCGGGAAAATGCAGGGTATGTCTTCAAGGACAATGCCAATGCCCGAAAGATTAGTTTATATGGGTCTTAATACAAGACCCATTTTAATTTTTAGGTGAATTTTGGCTGGTGGAGAGAGACAGTCTATTATTAATAAACAAAAAATCCGCCTTGGGCGCGGGTTTTTGGATTACAGATTTTTTTGAAGTTCGTTTTATGCAAGGAATAGCGACAGGGAAGACATTTTTGCGTTTACTATTCATAATGTCTTCCCTGTGTTCCAGAATAGAGAAAAACCCTTAAGATAGGTAGGTGAATATTTCGTGCTATCTTATCAGGGCACAACTGGTCTCAACCTGGAAATGTTCGGCTTCGTCTATCAGTGTCAGTGCTTCAGAAACTACTAATGCAGTGGAGCCGCGAACGCGGCATAGAAGAATGAACATAATACTACCTCCTGTGTGATAATTTGAAAACAAGGAGATTACTTCATTTCATTTTTAGCCTATTTCTTTTTGATGATGAAGTCAAGAAAATAATTGTGGATAAGTAGAGACGTAAGATTTTTCCGTCTCTATATTTATAAAAAATAAAAAAGCTGCTTTTTAAGCAGTAAAACGATTCTTTAAAGAATGCATTTTTCTCCCCTTAAGATTTGTTAACGTTTTGAAATAAATTTCTCCGCTACCTTTCTTTTGCGCTTTAAACAGGGGACATCAGGACGATAATAAATCCAAGAAAGTAATTTAATAGATTCTTTTTTGGCAAATTTTAATTCCCACATATTGGTTGTCTGGTATGGTTTTCTTGTTTTTCTTTCCCATGTGTGGCCTTTGATGACGAGCAGGCAATTTTGGTTTGGGTATAATGCGGCGCAGAAAGTCAATGTGGGGATGGAGGGATTTGAACCCTCACGGACTTTATGGTCCAGAGGTTTTTGAGACCTCTTTGTCTACCAGTTCCAACACATCCCCTGAAGATATTATTTTTTTACTAAGAAACATTTTAAATATAAGAAAAATTGGGGTTTTTGTCAATTTTGTTTTTTTATGATAAAATAATAAAAGATTGACCCCGTTAGAAACATACCCCGCCCCGTTAGAAAATTTTTTCTAACGGGGCCCGCAGCTAGGCTAGCGGTTAGTGTAGAAATATAGATGACTCGTGCGGTTGGGTTTCATGCCCCGCACGAGTTTCTAACAGGGTTGACTTCTCCTCTCGTAAAGGAAGATGAGAGAGGTTATTTGTTAATATTTAAACCCTCCCTTTAGAGGCGAGGGACTAAAATAGAAATGTCTCAAATCATTTCTTTTGTGAATCAAAAGGGCGGCGTAGGGAAGACAACGAGCGCCGTGAATATCGCTTCTTACTTAGCCTATTTTGGCAAAAAGGTTTTATTGATTGATTTAGACCCCCAAGGCAATGCTACTTCGGGCTTAGGAATCGCGAAAGAAAAACTGGCGAAGAATGTTTATGATGTGCTTTGCGGCAGGGTGAATCTAAAAGAAATTCTATACCAAGGATTGCAACCCACCTTGCATATCGCGCCAGCTTCGCCGGATTTGGCCGGCGCGGCTGTAGAATTGGTCAGCTTGCCCGACCGAGAATTTTTATTGAAAAAAGTTTTAACCCCGCTTAAAGGGGATTATGATTATGTGATGATTGACTCGCCGCCTTCTTTGGGAATTTTGACCGTGAACGCGCTTACGGCGGCGGACAGCGTTGTTATTCCCGTGCAGTGCGAGTATTATGCCCTAGAAGGACTTTCTCAACTTTTATACACCATTGATTTAGTGCAGAAAAATTTGAATCCCGGTTTGAATATTTTGGGAGTGGTGCTTACGATGCGGGATAAAAAAACACGCATTGCCAATGACGTGGTGCGCGAGGTGCAAAGAAATTTTCCCGGCAAAGTATTTGAAACAATTGTCCCGAGAAACGTGCGGCTGGCTGAAGCGCCGAGCTTTGGTCAGGCAATTTTAAACTATGAACCTCTCTGCAAGGGCGCGCGAGCATACAAACATCTGGCACAAGAGATAATTAGTTTGAATAATGAATAATGAATCAGGAATAATGAATCATGAATCAGGAATAGTTCCTGATTCCCCATTCCTAATTCCTGATTCCTTTCAATATGCCTCACATTGGTTTGGGCAAGGGATTGTCCGCCTTAATTCCTAATCTGCCTATAAATGAAAAGTCCCAGAATGTAGATACGGAAATCGGGATAGACGAGGTTTTGATTTCGGAAATTAAGCCCAACCCGAATCAGCCGCGCAAGGAGATTGACCAAGAGAAACTTTTGGAGCTCGCAAGTTCTATTAAAGCCCACGGCATCCTGCAGCCTTTGATTATTAATGGGAACTATGAACTCATCGCAGGACAGCGGCGTCTGGAAGCGGCGCGCCTTGCGGGATTAAAGAGGGTGCCAGTAGCGATCCGTACGGGCAAAGAAAGCGATAACCTAGAGATGAGTATTATTGAAAATGTGCAGCGCGAAGATTTAAACCCCATTGAAGAAGCGGAAGGTTATCAGTCTTTGATTCAGAAATTCGGTTTAACCCAGAACGAGGTTGCGAAAAGAGTGGGGAAGAATAGAAGCACGATTACGAATATTCTGCGGCTTTTGGATTTACCTATAGAAATTCAGAAAGGAATCAGAGAGGAAAAAATTTCGGAAGGTCACGCCAAACTTATTTTAAGTCTTGCTAATCCCGAGAAACAACTAGGGCTGTATAAAAAGATTGTTCAAGATAGTTTGTCCGTACACAAAACCGAAGAGATTTTAAGAAAAGTGATGGTGAAAAAGCATCTGCGCGAGATTAAAGCCAAAGACCAGAGCTTGGTGGAAGCGGAAGAGCTTTTGCAAGAGGCTTTGGGCACGCGGGTTAAAGTTTCCCGCGACGGCAGAGTGGGAAGGATCACCATTGAATTTTATTCCGAGGAGGAATTGGAGGGGATTCTTGACAAAGTAAAGTAATTCATAGGAAATTAGAGAGTCAATGAAGATCCTCTAAATGAGGATTTTCTTTGTATATCTTGAAAACTATTGGTTTGAATTTGAGTTGGTTCATTATTAAACTTAACAATAGTAGGTAGGAGGGATGACGAGTGGGTAATTATTTGTTCACACGCAGCCTTGTCGGCGCAGCGACAAATGTGGCGCAGACGGGCTGGGGACAAAGATTGTTTAGAAATTCGGTGACTAACCGTTCTTTCCAGGCAATGTTCCAAAAGGGGTTACTACATTTTTTGCGCGGTGATGATCCCGCGCGCGCGCGGATGATGGCTGATGTCGCTTGTATCACGAGCGGACTGGTCACTGCGGTCTATAGCCAAAATAGACCCAATAGCGTTAAGAAGGCTTTTGCTTTAATGATCCGGAGTATGGCTACTGTTAGCCATCGGGATCGGGTGCGGGCAGAATGTGGAGCGGGACCGAGCTTTTTTGTGCTGAATCCGACACAACAATGCAATTTGTCTTGCTATGGGTGTTATGACGCTTGCAGGCGAGAAGGTCCGAGTTTATCTCTGGATATGATGGACTATATTGTATCCGAGATGAAGGATTTCGGCATTCATTTTGTAGTGGTGAGCGGTGGCGAGCCATTTATGAGCGAAGATTTTCTGAAGCTGGCGGAATTGCATCAAGACGTCGTTTTTATGCCCTATACGAATGGCACGAAGATTGACGGGGCGGTCATTTCAGAACTGGCGCGGCTAGGCAATATCAGCCCTGCTATTTCCCTAGAGGGGACAGAGGCATTTACAGACGGACGCCGCGGTAAAGGTCATTTTCAGAAAATGATGGAGATGATCGCCGCATTGCGCAAAGCTGGAATCGTTTATGGCTTCTCGGCAACCTGCACGCGCAATAATGCAAAATATTTGGCTAGTAAAGAGTTTATGGAGTGGTGCATTGCGCAAGGCTATCTTTATGGGTGGCTCTTTCAATATATTCCTATTGGGAGAAATCCCGATATTGATTTGATGGCAACACCTGAACAGAGATTCGTCCTCGGTGCGCTTGTGCGCGAGATACGGGCAGAGCATTGGCCCATTTTTCTCGCTGATTTCTGGAACGATGGCCAACTGGTAGATGGGTGCATTGCCGCGGGCCGTCGATATTTTCATATCAACGCCTTCGGCGAAATCAAACCTTGCGTGTTCGCCCAAGTAGCGATTAGGGATACTGTTCATTTAATTAAAGCAGGCGAGGGAATTCATCCATCTATTGCCGCAGCGATTTCGAAGGATCCTTTAATGGTCGCATTCCGGAAGAACCAAGAGATACTGCGTCAGGAAGGGCATTCTGTATTTCGTCCCTGTTCGGTGATTGATCATCCGCAATTATTCCGAGCATTGTGCCGGAGTCCGCACGCCACGCCTTTGACGCCTGATCGGTGCCCCCCATCTATGTTAGAGGAAGATGGTGAAATCGCGCGAGGGCTTGATGCATACGCCGCGGCTTATGCGCAGTTGATTGACGAGAAGACAGATGCTTTAAGCCTTATGGTCGCCGCCTAGAAATCTCAACCTAGATTATTTTAAATGTAATGCTGTGATTTAATCTAGGTTTTTTAATTATAAAAAATCCCTGGCAGATTATTCCAGAGATTTTTGCCCCATTAGAAATAAATTTCTAACGGGGTTTGCATTCTTTATTGCTGCAGACCGCGGCACTTTCCTTGCCAAAGACAAGCAGACTGCCACATTCGGGGCATTTTTTGCCAGTGGGTTTGTTCCAAAGGGCAAACTCGCATTTCGGGTATTGGTCGCAGGCATAGAAGGTTCTCCCCTTTTTACTTCTTTTTTCAATAATTTCACCTTTTTCGCATTTGGGGCAGGAAACGCCGGTTTTCTTTACAACGGATTTAATATTTTTGCACGCGGGGTAACCCGAACAAGCGAGGAAAGGTCCGAAGCGTCCTTGGCGCACCACCATTTCTTTGCCACACTTTTCGCATTTTCCGCCAGCAAGTTCCTTTGCTAAAATTTTCTCTTCGCCTAAGGGCTCGGTGTGTTTGCATTCCGGATAACCAGTGCAAGCTAAAAATTTTCCAAAACGTCCGAGTTTCACCACCATCGCCTTACCGCAGTCAGGGCATTTTTTGTCGGTTTTTTGCTCGGTGATTTCTTTTTTGGAGATTTCCATTTCTTTGGTCTTTAAATTTTTAATAAAGGGATCATAAACCTCCCGCACCACGGGCACCCATTCTTTTTTTTGATTCGCGATTTCGTCCAGTTCATCTTCAATCTGGGCAGTAAAATGAATATCCACAATTTTAGGGAAATGTTTTACTAGAAGGTCATTGACCACGATGCCGATTTCTTGGGGGTGAAATTTTTTTTCAATTTTTTTTACATAGCCGCGGTTCTGAATCGTGGAGATGATTGGCGCGTACGTGGAGGGGCGGCCAATGCCGTATTTTTCCAAGGCGCGGACAAGTGACGCTTCGTTGTAGCGCGCCGGCGGTTCGGTAAAGTGCTGTTCCGATGCCAAGCGGGATAGGCTAAGAATTTCGTTGTCTTCCAGTTTGGGCAGGTAAGTTTCAGTGGCGGAGGCAGGATAGATTTTCAAGAAGCCATCAAACTTAATTACCGCCCCTGCAGCTCGAAACAAATAATTTTTTGCCTGAATATCCACGGTCGTACCGTCAATAACCGCTTCTTTTGTTTGACAGGCGATGGCGCGTTTCCAAATCAATTCATAGAGTTTATATTGGCGCGGGTCTAGATAGTCCTTGATCTTTTCTGGGGTGAGGCTCGGAATCGTGGGTCGGATCGCCTCGTGCGCTTCTTGGGCGGATTTTGTTTTGGTTTTGTAAAAACAAGGTTTTTGAGGCAGATAAGACACCCCGAGCTTTTTTTCAATTACCTCACGGATTTCTTTTACCGCCTTTGCCGCCAGGTTGGTGGAATCCGTGCGCATATAGGTAATTAAGCCTGTCGCTTCTTTTTCGCCAATTTTAACTCCCTCATAAAGTGTTTGGGCGAGCCGCATAGTGAACTTTGTTGAAAAGCCAAAATGTTGAGCCGCCGCTTGCTGGAGAGTGGAAGTGGTAAAAGGAGCGAACGGTTTTCTCCGGATTTCTTTTTTGGCGATATTCGCTACTTTATAGACGGCATTTTTTAAATCCTGCAGAATTTTATCCGCTTCCTTTTTGGTCTTGATACCTAATCTAGGGATAGTTGTTTCACCGTTTTGTATTAATGTCGCTTTAAATTCCTGCCCGCTTTTATCTGAAGCTTGCTCTCCCGCGCGGGGATTCTTTTTCAGCAACGAAGCGATGATTGTCCAGTATTCTTGCGGCTTAAATTTTTTAACTTCTTCTTCCCGTTCGCAAACAAGGCGCACGGTTACGGATTGCACCCTACCCGCGGAAAGACCTCTTGCTACCTTGCGCCATAAAAAAGGGGAAAGTTTGTAACCGACGAGGCGATCCAAGATCCGCCGCGCCTGTTGCGCGTCAACGAGAGCGAGGTTAATCTCGCGAGGTTTTTTCAGAGCGGAAAGAATCGCTTCTTTGGTAATTTCGTGAAAAGCGATTCTTTGGGTATTTTTTTCTTTTAATCCCAGAGCTTTTTTTAAGTGCCAAGCAATCGCTTCGCCTTCACGGTCTTCGTCAGTGGCAAGATACACCTTGTTTGCTCGGTCAGCGAGGTCTTTCAATTTTTTGACTATTTTTCTCGCGCGCGGCGCGATCACATATTCGGGTTCAAAATTTTTACGCGTATTCACACCAAGCTTCTTTTGGGGTAAATCGCGGATATGACCATACGAGGATTCTACTTTATATTCCGAACCCAAAAAACGCGAAATAGTGTTCGCTTTGGTAGGAGATTCAACGATGACGAGATTCCTCATACAATAATTTTTAATTTCTAATTTTCAATTTTTATTAAATTTCTAATGTTTTAATTTTTAAACTTCCTTATTGAAAAATGAGTGTTTGGAAATTGATCCATTGAAAATTTAATAGAAATTAGAAATTGAAAATTTGAAATTTATCTTGCTATCACATAATTCGCGCTTCCAATATTGCGAACAATACCTTTCATTTCTAGGATTGTCAATGTTGTGGATATCTTAGCCGGCGCGAGTTTTGTTTTTTTGGCTAATGCGTCAATGTAAATTGGCTCGCCAGAAAGATGTTGCAGCACTAAAGCTTCTTCGGGATTATCGGGGGTGATTTTTTGGTTTCTTGGGATTTCCTGCAAGACACTTAAATTCAATTCTTCTAAAATATCTTGGATATTAGTTACGAGTTTAGCGCCTATTTTAATCAAATAATTAGTCCCGCGCGAACAAGGATTATAAATGGAGCCGGGCACGGCGAAGACTTCGCGATTTTGTTCTAAAGCGGCGCGCGCGGTAATCAAAGTGCCGCTTTTTTCACCCGCTTCAATAATCAGAGCTCCCTTGGAGAGACCAGAAATAATGCGATTGCGCTGCGGAAAATTTTGTTTTAATGGGCGGGTAGCAGGCGGGTATTCGGAGACCAGAGCGCCGCCTCTTCGGATAATATTTTGGGCAAGCTGCCAATTCGCCCGCGGATAAATTGAAGGATCGTCCACGCCTCCGCCCAAAACCGCGATGGTGTAGCCGCCAAAATTCAAACAAGCTTGATGGCTAAGGGCGTCAATGCCTAAAGCCAATCCGGAGACGATGGTGATTTGGGCTTGGACAAGCAGACCTACAAGTTGAAATGCTACTTCTCGGCCATAAGATGTGGGTTTGCGCGTGCCGACTACGCTTAAAGAGGTATCGTTCGGATTTGTAATTTGACCGCGCAGATACAAGATTGCCGGCGGGTCATAAGTTTCTTTGAGGAGAGGGGGATAATCTTTATCTTGAATGGTGATGGCTTGAATCCCCTGCGCTGTTAATTTCTGCCATTCCGTTTCAGGATTGACACGCTGGCGTTCCGCGCAGATTCTTTCGCTTACTTCTTCCGAAATGCCGCTTTTGATGATTTCCGTGCAGGGCGCGAACCAGGCTTTTTCTAAATCCGAAAAATAAGCAATAAGCTTTTTAAACTTTAATGGTCCGATGTTGGGAATCAAATTGAAGGCGTGATAATATTTAGCGTCACTGGGCATTTTTATGTTTTGTAGAGACGTTGCATTGCAACGTCTCTACTTCATTTCAATTTATTTAGTCCCTCAAAATGTATTTCATTGTCCTGAAATACCGCGGTGACTTTATATTTCCCTTTGGTGCAAACCTCGCCATTTTTTAAAAAATGGGTGGCTTCCAAAATAATAATACTGGCTTTAGGGCGGGAAAGAATCTCATTGCCCTTGGTTTCCATAAGCGGGATTTCACCAAAAAGCCAATAATTTCTTTGACCTTTTTTAAGAAAGGAATAGATTTTTTTTATCTGAAGATTTGGAGGGATGCATTCTTCGCGTTTGCGGTTGCCCTTTTTGTATTCAGAAATATTCCTTAAAGCAAGGTCGGGATTAAATTCAACTTGGATGCCCATAGAAATAAATTAAAAATTTAAAATTAAAAGTGAAAAATTTGAGAGAATTTTATTAGATTTTTCAATATCCCATCCGCTCGGTGGGGTATTTTATTTAAGCCAAAATAATCCTAAAATAAGTTTTGCCAATATTGACATAATATTTAATATATTGTATCATAAAATTCCTTCGTGAAATTCGTATTAAATATTTTCCCTCGGTAATTCATTCCGGTTAATGATTCCCAGCACCTTAAAAAATCAATCAGCCTATCCGCGCCTATTGTAGGGTAAAGTTTTAGTTTCTACAGTTTGTACTTACTTAATCACAGCAACTAAATAATCAAAAAAGGAGTCACGGCATGAAAGAACAAAATGTTTTTCTTTTGGAGATTAATCAACCAAAAACTACTGTTCAAAAATTCTTAAAGGATCATTATGGTGGAAGACAAAGTCTCCTTGGCTGGGTGCAACCCAAAATCAGAGAGGAGTGGGATTTATCAATAGGTAGTGAAGAAAAAAAGCAAATAAAGGTTAAATTGATCGAGTTTCCAGGAGAGGTCTCTTTCGAAGAAATTCTACAAGAGCTTCAACATCAGAACCTCAATCAGCCTACAATAGAACAGTCTTTTGATTGCACTATTCGTTTGGCTCAATCTTACCCGGAAGAAGTAGAAGAAAAAGCTATAGTCTTCCCACATAAACCTTGGAAATCAAAAACTAAGTCTCAGTTTGTTACTTCCGAAGGGCTGCTTGTTCTTTGTAATCTAGCAGGAGGACCAAGCCTTGCTCTTCAATGGCACGATAAATGGCCCTCCAAATATAGATATGCGGGTATCCTGCCTCCTAATTAGCAAAACTAACTTATGCAAAGTTGTACTTAACTAAAGTGCAACTTTTTTAATATTTTCAAACTCTCTTTTAATTCTTTTACCCACTCTTTACCTAAATCCTCAAAATCAATCTTCACTTTGTTTTCGCCAATGATCCAACGGGGATTATGTTTTAAAAGTTCGCCTATTTTGTCCCAGTCCATTTCTTCGGCAAAGTCTAAGATGATGCGTTGTCTTGGGCGGCCATCAATTCCCCAAACCTTGATTGTATCAATAGCTTTTATTCTCGCTGTCCGGGCGAGGATTTTTATTCCCAGAATCTGGAAGAGATTTTTCACTTCTTCGGGCAAGGGACCATACGCTTTTTCCATTTTATTTTTAAGAAGCGTTAGGTCGGCAAAAGCATTAATGCCGCTTAGTTGGTGGTAGTAGGAAAGCCGTTTTTTCTCGGCAGGAATGAAGCGTTGCGGCAAGCGCGCCGGAAGAGGTAGGTCAATAGAGACTTCCAGAATGGGTTCAGGAACCTTGCCGGTCTTGAATTCTTGGATTGCTTGGCTAAGAAGCTTGGTGTATAAATACAACCCGATAGAATTGACATTGCCTGATTGCTCACGACCCAAGATATTGCCCGACCCTCGGATTTCCAGATCGCGCATCGCGATATTGAATCCTGAGCCGAGTTCCTGCATGGAAAGGAGAGCCTCTAATCTTTTGCTCGCGGCTGCTGGAAGCTTTTCTTGGTGATAGAAAAAATAGGCGTAAGCTTGGCGTGTTCCTCGGCCAATGCGGCCGCGGATTTGATAGAGCTGGGAGAGGCCGAATTGCGGCGCGTTATCCACAATGAGCGTATTCACGTTCGGGAGGTCCAATCCGTTTTCAATAATGGTGGTGGCGATCAGAATCTGGATTTTTCCTTCATCAAATTGTTGCATTACGCGGGTTAAATCGCGTTCGTTCATCTGACCGTGGGCGACGTCAATTTTGGCTTCGGGAATAAGTTTCTGAATTTTTTTCGCGAAAGGCAGAATTGTTTCCACTTTATTATAAAGATAATACACTTGTCCTTCTCTTTCAAGTTCGCGGCGAATCGCTTTTTGGATGAGTTTGTTTTTAGCAAGATGCACATAGGTCTTGATTGCTTTGCGGCCGGCGGGCGCGGTTTGAATGCTGCTGATATCGCGGAGGCCGGAAAGAGTAAAGTTCAGGGTGCGTGGGATAGGCGTCGCGGAAAGAGTAAGAATATCAAGGTTAGGCCGCAGCGATTTTAATTTTTCCTTGTGGCGCACGCCAAAACGTTGTTCCTCGTCAATAATGATCAAGCCCAGGTTAAAAAAATAAACATCAGGGGAGAGGAGACGATGGGTGCCGATAACAATGTCTATTTTTCCTCGTTTTAAATCTTTTAAGGTTTGTTTTTGACGCTTTTTAGATTGGAAGCGCGACAGGAGACCAATCCTCACATCTAATGATCGCAGCCTTTTTTTAAAAGTATCAAAGTGCTGCTGGGCGAGAATGGTGGTAGGCGCGAGGAGCGCGATCTGCTTTTTGTTTTCACACGCCTTAAAGGCGGCGCGAATGGCGACTTCGGTTTTGCCGAAACCCACATCGCCGCAAATTAAACGGTCCATTGGAAGAGCACTTTCCATATCAGTCTTTACATCGCGAATTGCTTTCTCCTGATCTTGTGTCTCGGAGTAGGGGAAGGACGCTTCCAGCGCGTTTTGGCGGGGAGTGTCAGGCATAAAAATAAACCCTTTTTCAGTTTGGCGCGCTGCTTGAATTTTTAAAAGTTCCGCGGCCATTTTTTTAGCGTCAACCTGAACTTGTTTTTTGATTTGGTGCCAAATGCCGCCATGTAAGCGGTGGATGACGGGATTTTCCCGCCCGATATAGCGCGTGATTTTATCCGCCTGATCAATAGGCAGGAAAAGCTTATCGCTATAAGCGTATTCTAAACAAAAATATTCTCTCACGAGATGGTCAATCTCTTTTTGGACCATTCCGACAAATTTGCCGATGCCGTGGTCAATATGCACGATATACATTCCGGGCGTGAGGGCGTTCAGAGGTTCAATATCCATTTGAAAACGGCGCTCGCGGCGCCTTTGTCTTCGGAAACCGAAGATTTCCGTGTCCGTGAAGACAATAATTTTTTCTTTTTTATTTTGGAAACCAGCGGAAAGCGAAAAGGGGGTTATTACTGCGGAGACAGGTTCAAAACTTGTCTCCATAAGAGGCAATTTTTGGCTTGCGATAAAGACTTGATAATTTTTTTTCCTGAATTGCTGGAGAGCGCTGTTTAATGTTTGAAGATTACCCAAAGCTAGGGGAGGATTCTGAAAACTGAATCGGACTACATTTTCCGGCTCTGCACAAGGGAAGGATTCAAAAACAATCAAAGGAAATTTTTTCAGCCTTTTTTTCAATTCGGGTTCGGGTTCGTCCAGAATGATGGTAGTTTGGGAAGGAAGCCAGTCTAAAAGAGTGCCTTGGGGATTTTTGATAGTTAAGGGGGGAATTGTTATATTGTTATATTGTTGTATTGCCTGACCTTGGTTAATTGCTTTCAAGCTTTCTATTTGATTGCCAAATAATTCTAGGCGGACAGGGTGCGGTTGAAAGGGAGGAAAGATATCCATAATTCCACCCCGCACAGCAAAGGTGCCTGGAGAATGAGCGGCTTTTTCTTTTTGATAATGGGCGGATAAAAGAAAACCGATTAGTTTGGGCAAGTTGAGAGTCTGCCCTTCCGAGAGCCGCAAGCTTTTGGATTCTAATTCTTTTGGCGAGGGAAATTTTTGAGCGAGAATTTCCGTTTGCGCTAAAACCAATATTGGTTCGTTATCCTTAAGGCGGGAGAAGATTGGATAATTTTTTATTAAAACATCAGCGTTTGATTCCAGAATTGCGGAGACAGGTTTAAAGCCTGTCTCTACTGCATTCAGATTTTTTTGCCAAAATTGGATTTGGGTAAGCCAGATTTTCGGATTTTTAGCGCATAGCAAAGAAGCCCCTTTTCGCATAAGGGGGGAGGTAGCCAAGACATAAGGCTTAGCCGTTTGCGGCACGCCAGTCCAATATTGAATTTTGGTCAGCGGTTCTGTTGACAAGGGGATAGCGATATGATAAATTTTACTGTTTTACCGCGGTTGCATTGTCTCATTGTTTCTTTATTCCATTGAAGTGGAAATTTATCAATGAAGCAATGAAACCATGAAACAATATTCTTCTTCGCTACCCCATTTGCAAGTGGCGAAAGTAGGAGCCAATCCCTCCTTAGGTCTTCTACAAGTAGCTGTTAACTTAAGGTCCAAAACCTTTATGGTTTTTGCGGCTCTAGACTTGCAAGTGGGATAAGGGAGAAGAAAGATGCGGTGTATTTTGAATTTGAAATGGTGTAAAATAAAAGCATTCAATCATCAATTGTTCTTTGGAAGGAGGTGTACAATGCCTAATAATGCCAGAAGGAAGAGGAAAAATAGATATTTGGGTTTGGGTAATTCATTAAAAAAGAAGTATACCAAGCCGTCACATTCAGATGGAACCAAAGGTTCCGGAAAGAAGGATGAAATTTATTCTCTTTATATTACGGATGTTGCTTATAGGGGTGATATCTATTCTGTAGCCGTGTTGATCCAGAATATTACCGGATGGACAGGGACGAAGGCGGAGGATTGCTCTTCAAATGCATATAGAGGTATTTCTAATTTTATTGCCTCAAGCGGAGATGAAAAAAAAGTAGAGGATTGGAAAAGGCAACTAGAGAATGCTGGAGCCACAGTAAGCATTAAAACGTCATAATAGCTTTGGCAAGATTTCTGCCAGAGCTTTTTTTATTGTCTTTAAAATGATTTCTTTTTCTTCTGGCAGAAATTTTTGTAAGACAAAATCCTCGGCGGGAATTTTTTCCAGCATTTCGGTTTTAATCCCGATTCTTAAACGGTTAAAATTTTGCGTGTTGAGGGCGTCAATAATGGATTGCACGCCTTTGTGTCCAGCAGAACTTTTATCTTGCTGAATGCGGTATTCGCCGAGGGGAATGTCAAGGTCATCCTGCGCGACTAAGAGATGCGGGGGATCTATTTTATAAAAATTATAAAGGAGGGAAACAGCCTCGCCGGAGTTGTTCATAAATGTCTGGGGTTTAGCCAAGATTAAATTTTTTCCTTTAGCGATTTCAGCCTTAAACTTTTTTTCCGAATTAAATTCCGGAAGCTTTAAACTCTCGCGCAATTTTTCTACCACAAAAAAACCGACATTGTGTCGCGTTCCTTCATATTCTTTGCCGGGATTGCCTAGGCCGATGATTGTAATCATGAAATTTTCAATTTTCAATTTCTAATTTCTATTAAATTTCTAGTGAATCAATTTTAAAACTTCATACGGAATAAATTTTATTGTACTTGGCTTGATTAAAGATTTGAGGTTTAAAAATTAAAAGAATTGAAAATTCAATAAAAATTGAAAATTAGAAATTAGAAATTCTACAGCTTTTGATCTTTCCCTAAAACAATAACGAAATCCGCGTCAGCCCCGCGGCCGTCGGGTGATTGTTCCAGAAAAAAACTGCGGCCGGCGGCGACGTTGGCGTCAAATTTTGTCCTCAACTTCTCTAATGCTTTTTCTTGTTTGCCTTCCGTGTAATCAAAAATGACGGTTTTGTCATAGTCTTGGGAGTCCGCGTTAAAAATACCCACAATTTCATAACCTTCTTCTTGCAGTTCCACCGCCGCTTTGCCCGCGAGACCTTCAGTGGTGGTGCCGTTTCTGACCTGCACTTTAATTTTTTCCTCTGTTTTCTGTTTCGGTTTTACTGCTTCGCTTTCGCTTTTTTCCGTTTCGGGACTAAAAATATTTTGGGCAAGCTTTTGGATTTCAGAGAAATCGCCCGCAGCGGGCACTAAAATGGAGGCGCCCCCTTCACTGGTAGTAGCAATAAGCAACCCCCCGTTGCCATTATCTAAAACGCGATTTGCGATTTGGTCGGGATTTACTTCCCGAGTGATCTGAATGAGTTCGCGCGCTTCCGAAAGTTCCAAATTCGTCAACATATGATCGCCCATAGAATCAATTAGACCAGTAATCTTAATAGGATTTAAAATCGTGCTTAAGGAGAAGATTTTATCTTTTGCCGCCACCAATACTTTTTGCTGGCGGTGCGCTCGGGCAAAGTCCGAGCCTTCACCATTTCCCCCATGGCGGCTGCGGACAAATTTAAGCGCCCTATCTCCGTTCATGTGTTGTGGTCCGGCGGAAAAAGAAATTGTCTGGTATTCGTAATTCCAGGCGGGATAAAAGTAATCAGTAAAGGCTTGATCCACATTAACATCAATGCCGCCCATAATATCAAGCGCTTTTTCAAAACCGGCAAAATCAATGATCACATAATAATCCAAAGGAAGACCCGTGACTTTTTCCACGGCGCTTGTAAGAAGGCGCGCTCCCCCTTCTTTCGGATCATCGCGTAAACCGTAAGCGTAAGCGGCGTTGATTTTAGCCTCTCCGTAGTTATCGAGATTGACCCAGAGATCGCGGGGAATGGACAACATCGCCACCTCTTTCGTTGTTGGTTTTATGCTTAAAACAATGATGGTGTCGGCAAGATAGATGCCTCCTCCTTGATCTTTATTTTGCTCCGTGCCGCGGATGCCGATTAAGAGGATATTAATTCTCTCCTTTGTTTCTATTTCCGGCGTGCTCTTTTCCGGCGAAATCAGCTTTTTAATCTGGGTAATAAGAGAGTGATTTTTTTTCCCTAAAAATACTTTTTCTCCGGCGGAGAAAATTTTATAAGCAAAAAAGATGCCCCCGATCACCAGTAATACTCCAAAAATCAAAGTTATTTTTTTACCCCAATATTTAAAAGACCTCCTCTTCGTTTCCCCGGGATAGGGGGATACTTCTGACGAGAGGGCGAGATCGTTATCCTCAGAGCTTGGCAGATGGCTTTGAGATAGAATGTTTTGCTCTTTTTCTCGGCCTTCAGGATAATAATTATACATAAAATAAAACCGCTATATTGCGATGTTTCAATTATACAAGATGTGGATAGCGAAAGTCAATTGTTGCCTGAAGAGTTGATGTTGTGTTATAATCCACATATATTATTCATTAAAGTTTATGAATAACAACCAGGAAACAAATATTTTGGAAAAGATGGGTCGTTTTGTTTGGGAGATAGTGAAAGTGGTAGCGGTCTCTTTGGCGATTGTGATTCCTATCCGCTATTTTTTGATTCAGCCATTTTTCGTGAAGGGAGCTTCAATGGAGCCGAATTTTGAAGACGGTGAATATTTAATAATTGATGAAATCAGTTATAATTTAGGCAAGCCCCGCCGCGGGGAAGTGGTGGTTTTTCGTTATCCCCGCGATCCCTCGCAATATTACATCAAAAGAATCGTCGGACTGCCCGAGGAGAGAGTGGTGGTTTCAGGCGGCAGAGTAATGATTTACAACTGGCGTTATCCCCAAGGTTTTGTTTTGGATGAGAAGAAATATCTTTATTCCCTGCGTTCCACTCCTGGCGAGGTGAATATAGTTTTGGGGAGTAATGAGTATTTTGTTTTAGGGGACAACCGGCCTGGGAGTTCCGATTCGCGCATTTTTGGTCCCGTCCCCGCCAAAAATATCATCGGCCGCGCGTGGATTAGAGCCTGGCCTTTCAACAGGATGACTAAATTTGATGTCCCTATATTCGCGCAAGACCTTCAATAGTCCAAAATTCAAAGTTGAGTCCAAAATTCAAAGTTAAATTCCTAAAATTTTAAATTTTTAACTGTAATTTTTAACTTTGCACTTTGAACTTTTAACTAAATCCAATGCCTAGAATAAAAAAACAAAAGATGGTTTCCGAGCAATCTATTCCTCGCAGGCGGATTTTTTTGCGGGCGGTTAAAGGGACGAAAGATATCTTGCCCGAGGATCAGCCTTATTGGGATTTTATGCGGGACACGGTGAGAAAGATAGCATTTGAATATGGTTTTAGCCGTATTGACACGCCAATTATTGAAGACACAAATATTTTTGTGCGGGGAGTGGGAAGCGGAACGGATATTGTGGAGAAGGAGATGTTCACTTTCAAAGATAAGGGAGGAGACAGTATCTCTTTGCGTCCGGAAAACACGGCGGGGATCGTCCGCGCCTATATTGAAAATGGGCTTGTGAATAAGCCTCAACCATTAAAGCTTTATTATCTTGGTCCTATGTTTAGGTATGACCAGCCCCAGAAAGGACGTTTTAGGGAGTTCCATCAATTTGGTTTTGAGATTTTAGGGTCGGCTTCACCTACCTCGGACGCCCAAATGATTTTAGTCGCCAGCAATATTTTAAAAGCTTTGGGATTGTCCCGCTTCAATATTAAAATCAATAGTGTAGGTTGCGCGGTTTGCCGACCGGCATATAAAGAGACTTTGTTAAGTTATTATCAAGGGCAAACTTCTCGACTTTGCGCCCATTGTAAGAGACGACTCAAAACTAATCCCTTGCGGCTTTTAGATTGTAAAGAGGAAAAATGTCAGAGGCTGGCTAATAATGCCCCAGCTTTGATTGATTCTCTGTGCGAGGAATGCCACGACCACCTGAAAGAAGTTTTAGAACAGCTTGATGAATTAGAGATTGCCTACAGTTTGACTTCTAAATTAGTAAGAGGCTTGGATTATTATACCAAGACGGTTTTTGAAATTTGGCCCGGAAAGTCAGAGGGGCAGGAAGAAGGAAAACAAATCGCTTTAGGCGGCGGCGGACGTTATGATAATCTGGTGGAAGATTTAGGAGGCGAATTAACGCCGGCTGTGGGTTTTTCCTGCGGTATGGAACGAATTATCATGCAACTTATGGAAAGTAAAATTGAGCCTCCTCGCTCGCGCAAAATCCACGTCTTTCTGGCGCAACTCGGGGAACTTGCCAAAAGGAAAGCTTTGGTGCTCTTTGAAGAGTTTCGCCAAAACGGCATTACTGTTTCGGAATCCTTTTCGCGAGGGAGCCTTAAGTCTCAACTTAAAGTAGCGGACCGACTGGGCGTTAAAGTCACTTTAATTCTAGGCCAGAAAGAAGCTTTAGAGAAAACAATTCTTTTACGCGATATGGAAACGGGGGTGCAGGAACTTATCAACAGAGATAAAATCGTTAGTGAGGTAAAGAAGAGGTTGGCGAAGGCCAGGAAGAAACCTTAATTTTTTCGTATGTGCATTTTTTGCGATATCGCCACGGGCAAACAAAAAGCGGAGATTATGTTTCAGGATCAGGATATAGTCGCCTTTTCCGATATTAATCCTAAAGCGCCGGTGCATATTTTGCTTGCGCCTAAAAAGCACCTAGAATCGCTTCAGGCTTTAGGAAAGGAGGATATTACTTTAATCGGGAAGTTAGTCTGGAGGGCGAAGGAGTTGGCGCGGGAGCAAGGAATCAGCGATGGTTATAAACTTATTTTTAACGGAGGTCAGCTCCAGAAGGTTTCCCATTTACATCTTCATTTGTTAGGTGGCTGGAAGGCGGAAGAGAAAGTTTCCGAAGTTTGACGAGCGCATTTCTTTTGTGCTATGATTATGACCGAATTCACGTTTAGAATCTAAATTTTTAATCTCACCAAGGAGGTGAATAAATTGTGGTTGAAGTTACAAAGAAAGAATCCGAGTCTCTGGCGAGCCTTTTGCGCAGATTTAACCGCAAAGTGCAGCAGAGCGGTATTTTAGTAGAGGCGAGAAAAGCGCGATTTTTTGACCCTCCCAAAAGCAAGCAGCAAGTCAGGGAAAGCGCGAAACGGAGGGCGCAGATCGTCAAAGAAAAGGAATATTTAAGAAAGATCGGCAAGCTTCCCACCTTTGATCGGAATATGTATCAAAGATAAATAATCCTTATGGTTGTTTTAGAAAAAATTGATTCTGATTTTAAACAAGCCTTGAAGAAGAGGGATCGAGAAACGATCTCTGTGTTAAGTATTTTGAGATCCGCTTTAAAAAACGAAGAGATAAAAAAGAGGCGCGAAAACCTTTCTGAAGATGATGTCTTGGGAGTATTGCGCAGAGAGTTAAAGCAACGCAAAGAGTCGCAAGAGGAGTGGCATAAAGCAGGGCGGATGGAGAAAAAAGAAGAGGAACAGAGAGCAATTGAATTAATTGAAAGTTATTTGCCGCTGCCGATGGCGCGGGAAGAAATAGAAAAGATCGCGGCGGACGTGATCAAAGAGCTTAAAGCCGCTTCTCCGGCTGATACGGGAAAGGTAATGGGTACTTTGATGCCGCGTTTAGAAGGCAGGGCGGATGGAGCGCTCGCAAGCAAGATAGTCGGAGATTTATTAAGCGCAAATAAAGAATAAATTAAAAAAACAAATATCAAACGCAAAATGAAAGATTAAAATTGACGCGAAACATTATTTTTAAGCGAAGTGAAGAATCCATTGGTCGGGTTGGCTAAAAGCGAGATCTTTTATTTCAACTACACACCAGAAAGTCACGGGTGCCCGGTCTTCGCAGTCGAAGACTGCTTCGGTGGAGTAGGCTAAACCTGCAGATAAATAGTGGCTTTAGGGTAGAGGGGTTTCCTGCCCGCTCGTGCCTCGCGGTGGCAGGCGGGCGCTCCACGAAATCTTATTATAAAAAGATGTCGCGAGCCTCACGCCCGTGGAGCTTCACTTAAGTTAGGCTTAAGGATGATGTAAGGCATCATTTTCACATTTTACATTTTGCATTCTTATTATGCCAGCATCACCACCCAATAATCTGCCTCTTCCAGAGGACAACAACACTCCTCCCTTCCAAACTCCTCCCTTTCAAGCAAATAATAATGGAGCTAATCCTCTTGCCGAAGTGAGAGGGGAAAATAGCAGTCCCATTTTTAGCGAGCCTCGGGAAGGGTTAGGAGAGGTTTTTTCTCCGGGAGAAGGGGGATCCCCTGGCGTGGCAGGAAGGAAGGATTTTTTTGCCTCTTCAGAGCAGGCGAGCAGAGTTATGCCCTCGGAGTATCGCGGGACAGGAGGCGAGCGGAATCCTTCAGAATTAAGTCCCGTCACCTCTACCATGTCGCCAGTGGCGGTAGCGCCTCAGAAAAGACAAATTTTTTCTAAGAAGCTTGCTATTATTTTGATTATTTTAGTATTGGGCGGGGGAGGCGCATTCGTATATTTTAATTGGTTTTGGAATCCTTCCGCGGAGCCAGATACTCCTCCCGTTATTACGCCAGCGCTTCCAGAGAATCTCGAGACATCAGAGGGAGGGGAGACTGTCCCCTCGGAACAGTCTGATCTGCCTGTCACTCCGCCGCCCTCACCCAATCAGGATTCCGACAATGATGGATTAACCGATCAAGAGGAAGAAGCTTTGGGCACTAATTTGAAAGAGGCAGACTCGGATCAAGACGGGTTACCGGATGGTTGGGAAAAACAGAATAATTTAAATCCTTTGGATCCTGGGGATGCTCATCAAGACCCGGATGGAGATGGTTTAGATAATAGTCAGGAGTATTATTATACAACCAATCCTTTCCTATCGGACACGGATGGCGATTCTTACAATGATGGGGCGGAGGTGGAGAAAGGTTACGACCCTGCACGGGCGGGAGAAAAATTAGAACCTGCGCCTGAAGAGCAGCAACAAGGAGCGGCAACGACCCCTGCGGAGAGGGATAAAATTCGCAAGAATGATTTAGAAGCTTTAGAAGTAGCTTTGGAATTATATTATGATGACAATGGGTTTTTCCCCGATAATTTAACCGATCTTTCCCCTGATTACGTTATTAAGGTCCCGGAGGACCCTCTGACATCAAGATATAGTTATCAGTATCAAAAATTGTCCCCGCGAAGTTATGAATTCACGGTTGCCATTGAAGGGGACAATGACCCGGAAGATTTAGCGGATGGCGCAGGAGATCATCTTTACAAAGTGAAAGTGGGAGAGTAATAAATGTTTATTTCTTCGGTAGAGAGGCGCTATTTGTCCTGTCGGATATCTTTTACATCCATCAGAAAGTTAGCGTGGAGATAAAGACATATTAATGATTTTTGATTTTAGAAACCTTACCCGTTCTAAGGTAAAAAAAGACTTCTTTCACGGGATTGCCAAAAGATCAGTCCATTTCCAAACCGCCTTAAGAAATTTTGAGATTAGTTTGGTTTTAGTGGACAATGCCAGAATTCGCCGGCTGAACCGGGAATATCGCCGCGAGGCGAGGAATACGGATGTTTTATCTTTTAGTTTGGGGAAGCCTGACGATAATCAAATTGCTGAAATTTTTATTTCCGTAGAGCAAGCGCGATTGCAGGCAAAGGAGATGGGTCATTCTTTAAAGCAGGAATTATCCATTCTTTTTATTCACGGGCTTCTGCATATTTTAGGGTATAACGACAGAGTGAAAGAGGATAAAATTAAAATGTTCAAAGAGCAAGACAGAATTTTTAAATCCATAAAGGACGAGAAGATTATATTATCTAAACCATAGCAAGGAATGCGGTTTATAAATTTCAAAAAATTATTGTATAGTTTTCGTTATGCCTTTAGAGGCATTTACATCACTTTTCGGGAAGAGCAAAATTTTCGGATTGCCGTCTTTTTGAGTTTTGTTGTTATTTTTTTTATGATATACTATAAAGTAGCTTTGAGTAGCAAGGTGATTTTGATTTTAACTCTTATCGCTGGCTTAGTCTTAGAAGTTTTGAATACGATTTTAGAAAAGATAGTGAATATTTTAAAACCCCGTGTCCATCCCTATGCCGAAGTGATTAAGGATATGATGTCTGGCGCTGTTTTATTGGCTTTCCTAGCTTGGTTGGTTATTATTTACCTCATTTTTCGTCCCTACGTCTGAAGAATTTTATACCTTTTGAAAATTTTTAATTTTTTACGGAGCGATCCCTTGGGGATATTTTGTCGCTGACCTTATCCGCCGCGTAAGGTCTATTCTTCTTCCGCCTTGAGTGGATTTTAGATGGATGAATTTTAGAAGGCGAGCATTCAGAGTGCGTCGTGGTTTAAGGCTTTTGGAGCGTAAGCGACTTTTCACAAAGCGATCTTGCAAGAAGCGACGGAGCGATTTTTAATTTTTAAGTTTTGTGTTTTATTTATGCCTAGACAAGAAATTATTTCGGGTATTGACCTAGGTTCGGCGAATATTCGGGTGATTATCGTAGAAAGAGGGGGCTTAGAAGATAAGCCCCGTATTTTGGGAATTGGCGAGTCTCCTTCTTTCGGGATCAGAAAGGGCGCTATCGTGGACGCCGAAGAAATCGTCACGAGTATTTCTTCCGCCTTGGAGAAAGCGGAGAGAATGGCGGGTTCACCGGTGGGGCGGGCTTATGTCTCGGTGGGCGGCGCGCAGGTATCGTATCTCGAGTCCCGCGGGGTGATCGCGATTTCAAGGGCGGACGGCGAGATTTCAAAAAACGATGTTTCCCGCGTGATTGAAGCCGCTTCCGCGGTAAGCATTTCTTCTAATCGGGAAATTTTGCATATTCTGCCGCGGGATTTTATCGTAGATGATGAAGGCGGCATCAAAGATCCTGTGGGGATGAACGGCGTTCGTTTGGAAGCGGTGACAACCATCGTGGAAACTTCGTCTTCCCTGCTTAACAATCTGACGCGCTGCGTGGAGCGCACGGGGGTGGATGTCGCGGGATTAGTTTTTGCGCCTTTAGCCTCCGCTTGGTCAGTACTTGAGAAACGTCAGCGTGATTTAGGCGTAGTGCTGATTGACCTTGGAGGAGGAAGCACAAGTTTTAGCGTTTATGAAGAAGGCGGGCTTCTTTCCGGCGGAGCATTGCCAGTGGGCGGGGAGCATATTAGTTCAGATTTGGCGATTGGATTGCGTACTTCCATGGATACGGCGGAACGGATTAAGATTGAATATGGGTCTTGTTTGCCTCGCGAGATTGATAAACAAGAAGAGATTGACCTTGCGAAAGTCGTGAAGAAGGAGAAAGGAGTGATTTCAAGACGCGAAGTCGCGGAGATTATTGAAGCCCGCGGTGAAGAGATTTTTAAGATGATTGATAAAGAATTACATAAAATTGGTCGCAGCGCGCAGTTGCCCGCCGGAGCGGTGCTTGTGGGCGGCGGTGCGAAGTTGCCAGGGGTGGTTGATTTAGCCAAGGAAATTCTGCGTCTCCCGGCACAGATTGGTTTTCCGATGGGACTTTCAATATCTGTGGATAAAGTAGATGATCCTGTTTTTGCCACCGCCACAGGTCTAATTCATTGGGGGTTGGGAGAGGGAAATAGATTTTCCTTTGAGTTCAACCGTGAGGGTTTAACCAAATTGAACAGCGGCGTGGACAGAATGAAACGTTGGTTTAAAAACTTCTTACCGTAAGATAATTTTAGACAAAAGGTATTGCCATAAAAAAAAGAATCATCTATAATAACTTGAACCTTGGAAACCTGTGACTTGTAACGTGTAACACAAGGGAAAACTTGCCCCCCACCTTTTGAAAAAGGTGGGGGTGGTGCGGGGTTTATAGACCTGCGGAACTTCACTTGAGTTACAAATTTCAAGTTACACGTTATAAATAAGAATTTTATGGAGATTAAACCAGATTTAGAAACATTTGCGCGGTTAAAAGTAATAGGCGTTGGCGGCTCAGGGGGGAATGCGATTAATCGGATGATCGCTTCGGATATTAAAGGCGTGGAATTTATCGCCGTTAATACTGATGCCCAAGCATTACAGAAAAGCAGCGCTCAAACGCGGATTCATATTGGTAAAAATATCACCAAGGGATTGGGAGCCGGAATGGACCCCGAAGTCGGCAGGCAGGCGTCAGAAGAAGGCCGTGATGAAATTGCTAAGGCATTAAAAGGCGCGGATATGGTTTTTATCACCTGTGGTTTAGGCGGCGGGACGGGTACGGGCGCGAGCCCCGTGATCGCCAATTTAGCGCGAGAGGCGGGAGTGCTTACGATTGGCGTGATCACGAAACCCTTCAATTTTGAAGGTTTAGCGCGGCGGAATATCGCGGAACAAGGTTTGGTGTCTTTAGCGAAAGAAGTGGATACGCTGATTACAATTCCCAATGACCGCCTTTTGCAAGTTATTGATAAATCCACCTCACTTTTAGAGGCTTTTGAAATTGTAGATGATGTTTTGCGCCAAGGCGTGCAGGGTATTTCCGATTTGATTGTCGTCCCTGGTATTGTCAATGTGGATTTTGCCGACGTAAAAGCAATTATGCGCGATGCCGGTTCTGCTCTAATGGGCATCGGTCGCGCGAGCGGTGAAGGGCGAGCCAGGGAGGCAGCTAAAGCGGCGATTTCCAGTCCTCTTTTGGAGCTTTCCATTGACGGGGCGAAGGGGGTCCTTTTTAACATAACTGGCGGGTCGGATTTAGGAATGTATGAGATTGACGAAGCCGCTAAGGTAATTACGGAAAAAGTGTCGCCGGAGGCGAGAATTATTTTCGGCGCGGTGATTGATCCGGAAGTGGAAGGAGAACTCAAAATCACCGTAATTGCCACGGGCTTTGAGGGGAAAAAGAGGGAGGAAGAAAAGAAAGAGGAGGAAGATATCTTTAGCGCCGAACCCCCAGAAGAAGCCTTAGAGGTTAAGACTAGAGAAGCGGAAAAAGTAGAAGAAGAAACGAGCAACGAGGACGAATTGGATATCCCTGCTTTCATCAGGAAGAAGATGGGAAAATAAAGCTAATTTATTATATTTTTTAATATATTTTTCATAAAACAAGTCTTTTGACTTGTTTTATTATTTCTTTTTTAAATTCAAAATCAAAAATTTGAATTTTTCATTTTTAACTTTTAATTGGAGCGAAGCGACAGTTATCCACATCCCAATCCCAATCAGTTGTGGTATAATGTTCTTGTTTAATACTACATTTGGTTATTTATGAGATGCCCACATTGCCATGCCAGCGAGACCAAAGTGCTGGATTCCAGGAGCGCGAACGATGGTTTTGTCATTCGGCGCCGCCGCGAATGCCCGAGATGCCGCTCCCGTTTTTCCACCTATGAAGAAGTGGAATTATTGAATTTTTATGTTATTAAAAAAGACGGTCGGCGCGAGCTCTATGACCGCACCAAATTAGAACGAGGTATCCGACGCGCTTGCGAAAAACGTCCTATTGCCGAGGAGACAATCTTGAAGATGCTTTCCCGCATTGAACAAAAGATTCGCGAGGACAGAAAAAGAGAAATAGGGAGCCGCTTAATTGGCGAGTTGGTGATGAAGGAATTAAAAAAGTTGGACGATGTAGCCTATATTCGTTTTGCCTCGGTCTATAAGTCTTTTAAAGATGTAGAAAGTTTCGCGCAAGAGCTAAGCGCGTTCACGGATCTCAAAAGACAGATTTGCCGTCCCCAAAAAGCCCCATAAAATCAAAAATTTTATGGGGGACCCCGAAATAAATAGAAATTAAAATTTAAAGGTTAGCCCGTCTATCAAAGCGGACACTTTTAAAAGGGTATTCGCTTACGAGCCCTGTCGCTCGAGAGCGACGGGACTCGAGAGCGACAGGGCGAGCGAGTAAAACCCTAAAGGGTTTCGTTCGCGAGCAAAACCCTAAATAATCAAAATGGCAAAAACAAAACAGGTCAGAGAAATTAAGAAGCGGGATGGCAGGGTTGTCCCCTTTGAACCGGAAAAAGTCGCGACGGCTATTTTTAAGGCGGCGCAAGCGGTGGGAGGGCGAAATAGGGTGCTTGCTAGACAATTAGCCGCCAAGGTAGTTATCCTTTTAAATGAAAAATTTGATGGTCATACTATCCCATCCGTGGAACAAATCCAAGATTTGGTGGAAAAGGTTTTGATTGAAGAAGGGCACGCGAAGACGGCGAAGGCCTATATTCTTTATCGCGATCAACACGCGCGGTTGCGGGATTTGCGGAAGTTCATTGATTCCGACGAACTAATGGAGGGCTATCTGTCACAGGTGGATTGGCGCGTCCGCGAAAACAGCAATATGACTTTTTCTTTGCAGGGGCTGAATAACCATGTCGCGTCCTCGGTTTCTTCCCATTATTGGTTGCACAAGATTTATCCTCCGGAAGTGCGGGACGCGCATCTAAATCGGGATTTCCATATCCATGATCTTCAGCTTTTATCCGCTTACTGCACGGGTTGGGATTTACGCGATCTTTTGATGCGCGGTTTTGGCGGGGTTTCCGGTAAGGTTGAATCCCGCCCGCCCAAGCACTTGCGCACAGCCTTGGGCCAGATTGTCAATTTCTTTTATACCGTGCAGGGCGAAATCGCAGGGGCAGTGGCTTTCTCTAATTTTGATACTTATCTTGCCCCTTTTATCCACTATGATGATTTAAGTTATGGAGATATTAAACAGTGCCTGCAGGAATTTTTATTTAATATGAATGTGCCGACGCGGGTAGGTTTTCAAACGCCTTTTACCAATATTACGCTAGATTTAACTGTTCCTAGTAATATTAAAAATGAACCCGTGGTAATTGGGGGAAAGCTTAAAGATGAAACCTACGGCCGATTTCAGAAGGAAATGGATCTTTTTAATCGTGCCTTTGGCGAAACTATGCTTGAAGGCGATGCTAAGGGACGTGTTTTTTCTTTTCCTATTCCCACGATTAACATCACCCGCGATTTTCGATGGGGGAAACGTGAATGGAATCCCTTGTGGGAAATGACCGCTAAATACGGCGTCCCATATTTTGCCAACTTTGTCAATTCTGATATGAGTCCGGATGACGCGCGCAGTATGTGTTGTCGTTTGCGCCTCGACAACCGAGAGCTTCGCAAGAGAGGCGGCGGACTCTTTGGGGCGAACCCGCTGACTGGCTCTATCGGGGTAGTCACGATCAATATGCCGCGCTTGGGCTATCTAGCCAAAGACAAAGAAGATTTTTTTAAACGTTTGGGAAAAATAATGGCGATTGCGCGCAAAAGCCTGCAGGTGAAAAGAGAGGCGTTAGAGCAATTTACCGAAGGAGGTCTTTATCCCTACTGCCGTCATTACTTAGACAAGATTAAAGAATCTTTTGGCGAATACTGGCGCAATCATTTTAACACCATTGGTCTTTTGGGGATGAATGAAGCCTGCCTCAATCTTCTCAAAACGAACCTTTCTACAAAGAGGGGTCATAAATTTGCCAAGGAAACTTTAGTTTTTATGCGGGAAAGGATGATGGATTATCAGAACGAGGAGAATCAATTATATAATTTGGAGGCGACGCCAGCCGAAGGCACAAGCTATAATTTCGCCAAATATGACAAAGAAAAATACCCTAAAATTATTGTGGCGAATGAAAAAGCTTATCAGGCAGGAGCAAAGCCGTATTACACGAATTCCACCCATCTTCCTGTTAACTTTAGTGATGATTTATTTGAAGCCTTGGACCGTCAGGACGACCTGCAGAGCCTTTACACGGGCGGTACGGTATTGCACGGTTTTATTGGCGAACGGCTGCCCAATATTACTGCCGTTAAAAGCTTAATTAAAAAGGTTTGCCACCGCTATCACCTTCCCTATTTTACCCTGACGCCGACCTTCAGCATCTGCCCCAAGCACGGTTATATCGCCGGCGAGCATGAATATTGTCCCAAGTGCGACGCGGAAATCGGTTACGCAGCCAAATGAAAAGTGAAAAATGTCAGCCCTAGATCGTTCAGACTGTTCAGGTTCTGAAAAGCTTTTAGGCTCTGAATGAACTCTGATGAGTCTTCAGACTCGAAGAGCTGGTCCGCTCTTCAGGCGGAAAGATGAAAAACGATAATTAAAAATAAAAAAATAATTTTAAGGAGGAAGATAGAATGAAAAACACAATACAAAATTTAGAATCACAACGAACGCGATGTGAAGTTTATTCGCGTGTTGTTGGTTATTTGCGGCCGGTGAAACAGTGGAATGACGGGAAGCAGGAGGAGTTTCATGATCGGAAGGAATATAATAAGGCATTAGGGAAATAATCAGTAATTGGTAATTGGGGCAACTCGCCTTTCGGGTGAGAATATTATTATTTTATGCAAATCCGCGGTTTTCAGAAATTTTCTCTTCTCGATTACCCGGGAAAGATTGCGGCGATTATTTTCACATCAGGCTGCACCCTCCGGTGCCCTTTTTGTTATAATCCTGAATTAGTGAGAGGCGACTCCCGCTTGCCCGTTTTTACCGAGACGGAAGTGTTAAAGTTTTTGGGCAAAAGAAAAGGCAAATTGGAAGCATTGGTAATTACCGGCGGCGAGCCGACCCTGCAGGCGGATTTGCCTCGTTTTATTTCGCGAGTGAAGGATTTAGGTTACCTGGTTAAATTAGATACTAATGGTTCCAACCCTGCGATGTTAAAGAAGTTGATTCAAAAAAAATTTGTGGATTACGCGGCGATGGATTTAAAAACCAGCTGGCAGGATTATTCAAAGGTGCAGCCAGCTGTAGAGCTTGCGCGGATCAAAGAGAGCGTAATTTTTTTGCTCAAAGCGAAAAAGCCAGATGGGTTCCATTATGAATTTCGGACCACTCTTTTCCCGCCTCTTGTGCGCAAGGATAATTTGGAGGAAATGGTCAAGATTATCGTCGGCGCGGAAAAATACGCGCTCCAGCAATATCAGCCCCTCAAAACATTGGCGCCCGATCCGGAGAGAAAAGTTTATAGGGAGAGCGTGATCCAAGGATTCAGAAAGATAGCGGAGAAGTATGTGAGGAAAGTGGAAATTAGAGGAGTTTAAAATTTTTAATTCTTAATTTTTGATTTTTAACTAATTTTTATTTGCTTATTGATTTATTGCGTTGCCAAGGTTAAATAATTCAATAAGACATTAAAACAATAAAAATTAGCTAAAAAATAAGAAATAAAAATTAAAAACTATTTTTTATGAAAATCACAATAAAACGCGTAGATAAAAGTTTACCGCTTCCTAAATATGAAACCAGTGGTGCGGTTGCTTTTGATTTTCTTTGCCGCGAAGGAGCCTTAGTTAAACCCAAAGAGATTAAATTAATTCCGGCGAACGTGATTATAAAAATTCCGTCGGGATATATGCTGCTTTTAGCCTCGCGCTCTTCAACATCAATGAAAAAGGGCTTAATGCTGATTAATGGCATTGGCGTTATTGATCAGGATTATTGCGGGTCCGAGGATGAAATCAGGGTTCAAGTTTATAATTTTACGGATCAAGAAGTAAGAGTGGAAAAGGGGGATCGTTTAGCCCAAGGGATTTTTGTGAAGATTGAAAGAGGAGAATGGAGGGAAGTAGAAAAGACGCAAAATCATTCCCGTGGGGGTTTTGGGTCAACGGGGTAAGACGGCAAATTTGTTTTTTTCGTGTTAAAATAGGAATAAGAGATAAAAACGCAGGAACAAAAAATTTTTGTTCCTGCGGATAATTTAAATTGATCTCCATTTATGACCCAAGCGGAAGCTTTTGCGATCTTAAAATTAGGCTACAACGCGCTATTGACCGGACCGCCGGGGTCAGGCAAGACTTTTTTATTGAATCAATTTATCCAATACTTAAAAAAACACGGGGAGAACGTCGCTATTACCGCTTCCACGGGCATTGCCGCTACCCATATGAACGGCGTGACTATTCATTCTTGGTCTGGCTTGGGCATTAGGGAAAAATTAGGTGAAAGGGATTTGGAGGATCTTTTGAGAAGACCATATTTAATTAAGCATTTTCGCAGAACAGAGATTTTGATTATTGATGAGATTTCAATGCTGCATAGTTTTCAGTTTGATTTGGTAGATCAGATTTGTCGGGCGTTCAAAGAGAATGATGAACCTTTCGGCGGCATGCAGGTTGTTTGTTCGGGCGATTTTTTTCAGTTGCCGCCTGTGCAAAAAATAGGAAAAGCCGCGAAATTCATTACGGAATCCGATGTCTGGCCAAAGATGGACATTAAGGTTTGTTATCTGGAAGAACAACATCGCCATAAGGACGTTGACCTTCTTTCTTTGCTTGGACATATTCGCGATAATAATTTAAAAGAATCGCATAAAATATTATCCAGCAAACAGCTCGGAAAGACAGTTTTTTCTTTATCGCCGCCCAAGCTTTATACCCATAACGCGGATGTGGACGTGATTAACAATATGGAGTTAACCAAGATTCCGGGGAAGGAGTTTGCCTATTCAATGCGGGGAAGCGGTCCGAAAAAGTTAGTGCAAGCTTTGCAAGCGGGGTGCCTCGCGCCGGAGCGGTTAAGGCTAAAAAATGGCGCGAAGGTGATGTTTGTGAAAAATAATTTTGAAAAGGGATATGTGAATGGAACATTGGGTAAAATAATTGGCTTTGATGAACATAAATTTCCGATTGTTGAAACTTGCGCGGGCAAAATGGTAATTGCCTTGCCGGCGAGTTGGACTATTGAAGAGGACGGAAAGGAAAGAGCGGCAATTTATCAATTGCCCCTGCGCTTGGCCTGGGCAATCACGGTGCATAAAAGCCAAGGCATGACCTTGGACGCGGCGGAGGTTGACCTTTCCAAATCTTTCGTGGAAGGGATGGGCTATGTCGCTCTTTCGCGGGTGCGGTCTTTTGACGGCCTCAAATTGTTAGGGATCAATGATCTAGCGCTTCAAGTGAATAAGGAAGTTTTAAGCTTGGATAAAAATTTAAGGCAGATATCGCGAGAGGCGATGGTTTCTTTACGGGAAGAAATAAACCAAAGAATGAAGTTGAAAGATGACGAGATTGAAGAGGATATTAAAAAGGAGAATAAAGGTCATCTTTCAACTTACGAGAAAACTAGAATGTTGGTGGCGGAAAGATTGCCGCTGGAAGAGATTGCTTCAAGACGCGGTTTGAAACAAGAGACTATCGTGAGCCATTTAGAGAAGCTAGCGCAAAATAATAAAATTAAGGAAATGAGCTTAGATTATTTAAAATTGCCGGAGAGCCGTTTTGAAATTATCAAGATTGCTTTTCAGCAAACTGGGGAGATGTATTTAAAGCCGGTGCGTGAAATATTAGGCAAAGATTTTTCTTATCAAGAATTAAGATTAGCGCGCTTATTTCTATGACCATTTCCTGCAAAGTTATTCCTAACGCCAAGCAGAATAAAATAGCCGTTCTTTCAGACGGTTGTTTTAAGACTTATTTAACCGTGCCAGCAGTGGAAGGTAAGGCGAATAAAGCCTTAATCAAGATTCTGGCGGATTGTTTTGACGTGGCAAAGGGTAAAATCCAGATTATGCGCGGGGAAAGGGGAAGGAACAAAATTGTTCGGGTTCAAAAATAGGAGAGATGGGTTTGTGAAGTCTTCATGGGGGTAGTGAGCAGAGACACGAAGTTTTGATATCTCTACATATTTTTTAAAAAATGTTATAATAAAATTAAGCCATTAAATTTCATTTTTATGCCTTTAGATCAAAACCAAAATCAGGATAAAACATCTGCTCTCCCTGCTTCACCCCAAACTTTGCAAGAAGTTAGTGAGCAGAGATTAAAAAAACAAGCTCTTGAGGGGCAAAAAATAGCTGAGGGGGGCGCATCCGAACCCCAAAGCCCGCCCGAGATAAAACCCGAGTTTGAACAATTATCAGAGAGAAAGGCAATAACATCTCCTCCTCCGTCTCCAGAGGAGGCGCAAGCTGCACCCGCAGAGCATCCTTTAGTAACCATTCAAAGGGAAAAGGCGCGCCGCGCTTTAGAGGAACAAAATGCCGCCGTGGAAAAATTGGAAATGGCGCGGGAAGCAGTCCAGGGCACGCAGGAAGAAATTGAAAAGGAAAGTGAAAAGACTGCCGCGAAAGCGGAATTATCCGCGGAAAGAATAGAGAAAGGAAGGCCGCAGGGCGTGGAAGCGGCGCGGCAAACGCAAACCGCGGCAGGCAAGGCAGAAGAAGCGGCAAAAGACTTAAAGCAAGAAGCACGGGAAGCGGTCGCAGAGCAAAAAGAGGTAGCGGGCGCAGAAAAGAAAGCGCAGGTTGAAGTGCAAAAATTTAAACAATTACAACGTTTGGATCCTTATGCTCAAAAAGATGCTTTAAGCCAGGGTCGTGGGGAAAAGAAAGCGGCATGAAAATCGTGTAACTTATAACTTGTAACTTATAACCCAAGAGAGAATGGAACGGACAAATCAATTTCATCAGGAATTAAAGAAGTTTATGGATATTTATGCAAATAAAGTTTATGATTATACTCAAGATTTCCCTAAGATAGAGCAATTTGGTTTAACATCGCAGTTACGGAGAGCGGCTTTGTCTGTGATCCTGAATTATATAGAAGGTTATGCCCGACAGAGCAGAAATACTTTAAGGAACTTTTTAGAAATTTCATATGGATCATTAAAAGAAAGTAAGTATCTTATCTATTTTTCTCATCACAGGCAATATTTAAATAAAGAGCAATATTGTGAACTAATTAATCTGGCTGAAAAAATAGGAGCAATGCTTTGGGGGATAATTTCAAAACTCAAAGTTCATCGCCCGTAATGTGTTTTATAAATCTTGAGTTACACGTTACACGTTACACGTTACGCTATCTTTATGAATGAAACTAATTTTTCCATCATCTATCTTTTATGTGGGATGCTTTTTGTTCTATTGCTTATTTTGATTGCTTATTTTTTGATATTGAGCCAGCGTAAGAAATCCAAAGTGCCTAAGGCTTTCCAAACAACTTTGTTTTCAATTCGGGTGCCCAAAGAAATAGGCAAGGGGGAGAAAGAGGAAAAACAGGAAGAGAAGGAATTGATCGCGGTGGCGGAACAAGTGTTCGCCGGCTTCGCGCAACTCAATCGCATGAAAAAAGCCAAGCTTTGGGAGGAAAAAGATTTTGTTTCCTTGGAAATTGTGGCGCATCATAATGAAACAAGTTTTTACGTTTGCTGTCCGAATAATCTGGTGGGGCTCGTGGAAAAACAAATCCAGGCGGCTTATCCCAGAGCCGAACTGGAAGAGATGAAGGAATACAATTTTTATACTCCCGAGAGTGTGGTGCTCGCGACGAATATGGTTTTGGCGCGCGAAAACGTTTTTCCAATCAAGACTTACAAATACTTGGAAAATGATCCCCTTTCGGCTCTTGCTAATGCTTTAAGTAAGATGGGAGACCAAGAAGGAGGGGGTATAGAATTGATGATTCGTCCCGCTCCCAAAGGCTGGCAGACCAAGGGTCTTTCCGCGGCGCGCAAGATTCAGCAGGGCGTGAAAACCGCGGAGGCGGTGGGCGCGAAGGGCGTGGCAGGGAAGCTCGCACGCTTTGCCGGCGAGGTGGTGACGACAGCGGTTCAAGGAGCCGAGAAGAAGAAAAGAGCGCCGGAAGTGGAAGGGGAAAAACAGATTGAAGCGCCGCCTTCCTTAACCCCCCTGCAGCAGGAAACGGTAAAGCTTTTGGAAGAGAAAGCGAACAAGGTCGCTTTTGAAACCAATATTCGCTTGGCGGCCGCGAGTCCCACGCGCGAGCAAGCCGAGATTAAATTGTCCAATTTAATTAACGCTTTCCAGCAGTTTACTTACCCCGAATATAATAGTTTCAAGCCAGATAAGAATAAAAAATGGAGCGCCAAAAAAACGATTACTAATTTTAACTTTCGTTTTTTTGATGAGGAAAAAGCGAGCATTTTAAATACCGAGGAGCTGGCGAGCATTTTTCATTTGCCTACGGCTTACACCGAAACGCCAGAAGTGAAATGGCTTACCGCCAAGAAGGGCGAGGCGCCCGCCAATCTGCCCCAAGAAGGGATTGTGATTGGCAAGAATGTTTTTCGGGGCGTGGAGAGATTGGTGCGGATTCAAAGAGAAGATCGGCGCCGCCATTTGTATATTATTGGTCAGACCGGAACGGGCAAAACCACCTTGCTTAAAAATATGGTGGCGCAGGATTTGCAAAGCGGCGAGGGTGTTTGCGTGGTGGATCCCCATGGCGAACTCATTGAAGAATTATTAGGTCTTATGCCGAGAAACAGAGCAGAAGATGTCGTGGTTTTTGACCCGGGAGATATTGACCGCCCTTTAGGGCTTAATATGTTGGAGTACAACACGCCCGAACAGAAGGACTTTGTAGTTTCCGAGATGATTGCTATTTTCCATAAGCTTTTTCCGCCGGAGATTGTGGGTCCGATGTTTGAGCACAATATGCGCAATGTGATGCTGACCTTGATGGCGGATCCGGACAATCCAGGGACGATTACCGAGATTCCGCGGATGTTCACTGATCCGGAATATCAAAAATACAAGATCGCGAAAGTGACGGATACGGTGGTGCGCGATTTTTGGGAGAAGGAAATGGCAAAGACCACGGATTTTCATAAATCCGAAATGTTGGGCTATCTAATTTCCAAGATTGGGCAGTTTGTGGAGAATACGATGATGCGCAATATTATCGGTCAGCAGCGCTCCGCCTTCAATCTCCGCGAGATTATGGACTCCGGCAAAATTTTACTCGTTAATCTGTCTAAAGGCAAAACCGGCGAGATTAATTCTTCGTTGCTCGGTCTCATCATTGTTTCTAAAATTCAGATGGCGGCAATGGGGCGGGTGGATATCCCCGAGGAAGAGCGGCGCGATTTTTATCTTTACATTGATGAGTTCCAAAATTTCACCACGGATAGTATTATGACGATTTTGTCCGAAGCCCGCAAATACCGCCTGAATTTAACCCTCGCCAATCAATATATCGCCCAGCTTCCGGAACAGATTCGCGACGCGGTTTTTGGCAATGTCGGCAGCCTTGCTTCTTTCCGGATCGGACCCAATGACGCCGAGTTTGTGGAAAAACAAACCGAGCCGGTTTTTTCTGCCCACGATTTAATCAATCTTGGCCAATTCCAAACCTATTTGAAACTTACTATAAATAATACGCCTTCCAAAGCCTTTAGTATGCAGACCTTGCCGCCCGAGCAAAAGCCTGACCGCGATTTGGCGCAAAGAATAAAAAATTTATCGCGCTTGAAATACGGCAAGGAGCGCGCGGAAGTGGAAGCGAAGACTATGGAGCAGCTTCAGCCGGAAATGGAACCAGGAAGTGGGGACCAGGAATCAGGAGGAATTATTAATTCTTCTGTTTAAGTTTTGGCGTTAATTTTTTACCAACATCGTATTTAATAGATCTGCTATATTTTTGACTTTTTGTTTGAGTATCATCGGAGGCATATTTGTTGGTGGGTTAATACAGGATTTGAGTGGAGATATAATATGTATTATATTGATTGGCTTGGCAGTTTTAGGAATAATTATCACCAGCGTTTTCTGGTCTGAAAGACTAGGGAAAATAATAGGACTCGCGATCCTATTTTTTGTTCTGGGCGTATGGCGCTTTGAGATGAGCGCGCCCGAAATTAACGCCGCGCACATTGCTTATTATAATAATCAGGAAGAAATGAGCTTTTTGGGTATAGTCAATAAAGAGCCAGACGCGCGGGACATAAATACCAAGCTCACAGTGGAAGCCGTGGGCAATTATCAAGGCAAGATACTGGTAACAGTTCTAAATTATCCCCAATACCATTACGGGGATAAACTAAAAATCACCTGCAAATTGCAAACCCCAAAAGAGGAAGAAGATTTTTCTTACAAAAATTATTTAAGCCTTTTTGGCATTTATTCGGTTTGCTATCCAAAAGAGGGGGGAGTGCAATTACTGTCTTTCAATAACGGCAATTTTATTTACGCAGCCATTTTGAAACTAAAAGCAGAAACCAGCAATGTGATTAGCAAAATTTTGCCAGAACCGCAAGCATCATTGTTAGCCGGATTAACCTTGGGCGTGCGAGGTAATTTTCCGCAAAAAGTTTTGGATGATTTTTCCCGCGTGGGTATAACCCATATCATCGCTGTTTCCGGTTTTAACATCACCTTAATTTCTACGATAGTGATGTCTATCCTTTTAACCTTAGGTTTATGGCGGAAGCATGCTTTTTATTTCGCGGTTTTGTTTTTGATTTTGTATGTCATCTTGGTCGGCGCGCCCGCTTCTGCGGTAAGGGCGGGGGTAATGGGATTTCTGTTTTTATTGGCGCAACGTTTGGGTCGCCTGAATTATTCCGCCAACGCGATTGTTTTTGCCGCGGCGGCGATGCTTGCCATTAATCCCAGGCTATTGCCTTATGATGTCGGCTTCCAGCTTTCCTTCGCGGCGATTCTGGGACTTGTTTATGTTTATCCAATTTTTGTAAAATGGTTCGCGAAATTACCAGAACTTGGCTTGATTAAAAATATCGTCTTGCTTACCCTTGCCGCCCAAGTCGCCACCTTGCCTTTATTGATGTTTCATTTCAGCAAGCTTTCATTAATTTCTCCGATTGCTAACATTTTGGTTGTTCCCTTTATTCCCTTAATTACAATTTTAGGTTTCTGCGGCATTATTTTCGGTTTTGTTTATTGGCTATTTGGCTGGATATTTAGTTGGCTCATCTGGCCGTTTCTAACCTTGATTCTTAAAGTCAGTGATTATCTAGCTCAAATTCCTTATAGCTTTTTAGAATTAAAGATGCAATGGTGGATGGTGGTCATTTATTATTTAGTTTTAATAGGATTTTTGGTTTGGTATAATAAGATTGGAATTAGGAAGCAGGAATTATGAATCAGGGAGTTCCTCCCCTTTGTAGGGGGAGAGATTTCGGAGGGGCTCATTCCTGATTCCTGATTCATTATTCCTAATTCTATTTTTAAATGTTGTTTCAAAGATATAAATATTATATCCTCGGATTTTTAGCTGTGCTTGCTATACTTGGTTGGTGGGCAGTTTTGGAGGTGAAAAAGCCCGCGCAATTTCAGGTTGTCTTTTTTGACGTGGGACAGGGAGACAGTATTTTTATTGAAGATGAAGAGCGGCATCAAATCCTAATTGACGGGGGCGAAGGGAAGGCGGTTTTAGCAAAACTTGGTAAAGCAATGCCGTTCTTTGACCGTTCATTAGACGCGGTTATCCTTACGCATCCGAATAGAGACCATTTGGGGGGCTTGATAGAAGTTTTAGAAAGGTACAAAGTGGACAGGGTAATTTATAATGGCGTGGAAAGCGACGATGAATATTACAAAAGATTTAAAGAGATTATCGCCAAGAAAAATATCGCAGTTTCATTTCCGCGCTATGGCGAGCATATTATACTCGCCAATAACACCCGTCTTGATTTCTTGTTTCCCTTGGAAGGTTTGAGGGATAAAAAGGTGAAAGATTTGAATAATACTTCCATTATTTGCCGTCTAGCGCGCGGAGAGAAGGAATATCTCTTGATGGGCGACGCGGGACTAGACGAGGAAGCGGAGTTGATTTCTAATAATGTATATCTCAAATCCGATGTTTTAAAAGTAGGACATCATGGCTCAAAGAATTCCACAAGCGAAAATTTTTTGAAAGCCGTTGAACCGCAAGCCGCGATTATCTCCGTTGGCAAAAATACATATGGTCATCCGAACGAGGCTATTTTAGAAAGGCTTCAGGATTTGGGGACTCAAATTTTGAGGACAGATGAAAGAGGGGATATCAGTTATTAATTTTTAATTTTAAATTTTCATTTGTCATTGCGAGGAGGGCATTTAAGCCCGACGAAGCAATCTCCTAAATCTGTATCAATGTAGTTCTATGAGATTGCTTCGTCGTCCGCTTGAGGGCGGACTCCTCGCAATGACAGAATTCAATGTCAATGACTAATTTTAAAACATTACAACCAAGCGGGATATTTTTAAAATTTTATTTATTGCACTTTATAGGCTATAGTATTAGTGTAATTCGACTGGCTATTTATTAGTATCTTAGTATTGGGGGTGGTAGAACATTAGTCCTCTTGTTGGTCGTGGGCGCGGTAATACCATCGCTGTTGCTGCCGCGGTCTCTAACACTCGCCATCTATAACAAGTGCCCTAATCAACCCGTAAAATTTTTCGGGGATATGGTTTTGTGGATGGTCAAAACCATAGAGATTAGGAAGTAGGCTATAAGATGGCTAGATAGAGAGGGGATGAATTTTTTGTTCATAGTCTCCTCTCCATTTTTTTAATTTTGCTTTTTGTAGTTTTTATGCTAGAATTGAAAAAGATGAATTATTAAATTTTCTAAAATTATGGAGGAAAAAAATAAGATTAGCGCTGATCATCCGAGCCAAGAGCGCACGGTCGTGATTGTTAAACCCGATGCCGTAGTGCGGGGTTTAGTCGGTGAGATTATTTCCCGCTTTGAAAAGCGGGGGCTCAAGGTCATTGCCCTGAAGATGGTTTGGCCGACAAGAGAGCACGTGGAAAAGCATTATTCAGGCTCCGAAGAATGGCTCCGCGGTATGGGTCAAAAAACAATTGACGCCTTTAAAGAGTATGGAATGAATGTTAAAGAAAAAATGGGTACTGATGACTCTTTGGAGATCGGTAAACTTGTCCAAAAATGGAACGTGAGTTATTTATCTATGGCGCCAGTGGTGGCAATGATTTTAAAAGGGATGCACGCCATTTCCACGGTGCGAAAATTAGTGGGCCATACTTTACCGATTTTAGCCCAGCCGGGAACAATCCGCGGCGACTACTCTATTGATACCAACACAGCAGCGAACATTGACCAGCGGGCGATCCACAACATCGTTCACGCTTCGGGCGATCCCGCCGAAGCGGCACATGAAATTGAACACTGGTTCGCGCCCGAAGAAATTCTTGATTATAAACGGGCAGAGGATGATGTGATGTTCGCTTAAAAAATCATATAACGTGTAACTTATAACTTATAACTCAAGGAAGAGAGGCGGGGTTCAATGAAACTCCGCTTTTTTTAATGCTCTTTAGTTTTAAGATCTTTGCCTTTCTATGTTTGGGCGTCATTACGATATGACGCTTCTTTATTTAATGAAATGAATTTTACAATAAAAACCCCGCGCCAAGATTGACTTAGAATTTTATAATGAAAAAAGTCGCTAAGTGTTTAGCGACTGTTAGCTTTCTTGTTCTATTTTTTAGTATTAATATCCCGATCTTCATTATTATCTTCTTCAATAATCTCGGGATTTTCTACCACAATTTCGTCTTTGTTTTCTTCTTTATTATCATTGTCTCCATCTGCGCCTATAGGTTTTTTTAAGTCTTTATCACTAATGTCATGATCAGAAAGTTGGACATTAAACATCCTTTCGACTATGGCTTTCATTGCACTATTTTGGCCTGCTTGGAAAGAGCCAAGTAATTTAACACACTCCCTATATACCTTTTCTTTTTCACCTAATTGTGCAATTTTCCATTCCTCTATCTTGTCTAATAATTTAAACATCTGATCAGGATATATTGCGATTTTCCCGGCCTCATCTTTAACGATATCTGCGATTCCTTTCCGGATATTGAGGTCTATTAGAGCCTTTTCTTCTGTTAATCTGTTAAGCATATCTTCTTGCATCATTTTCAATGCGAAATTTGCTTCATCGTTCTTTCTTTTTTGTTCGGCCTCTTTATTTTGTATTTCCAATTTATGTACCGCTTCAGCTTTCGCAAGTATCATTGTTAGTTCGGCATCACGTTGTTTATTTTTCGCTTCATATTCGTTCTGCACATCTTTGATCTCTAAGCTCTGAATTAGTTCTGCCTTTTCAGTTTCTTTCTGTTGTTTATCCTTTGCTCTTTGTTCAATAAACGCAACCATTTGTTGATTCTCTGGGCGCATTTCATCAATCGCTATACTGATGACTTCAAAGCAAGATTTTGTATTGACCAAAAAGTTGTTTATTGCTTTTAGAACTTTTTCGTCAAAATCCTGCGATAAAGGAACGATATCTAAGTAATTAAACAGAGCGATGTTTTTTCTTAAAACATCACATATCTGATCAGTAAGTGATATTTCTTCTTGTTGGGAATTAACAACGATTCGTTTAATACTCTCATTATCCTCTTTGATTTTTACTTGGGCGTTAATTTTGCCTCTTAAAGCAATTTTATCTTGCGTGTGAAAATTGCCCACAAACGTAGCTTCCACATTTTGGGGTGTCATCTTGACAAAAGCCAGTCTGTCATAATTGCGGTTCCATTTCATTGGTATTGCGACTAACCCAATTTTTGCCACTGTGAGGGGAGTATTCCCATTCATAAATGCTAACCTTAATTCTTTAGTGGAATAATGTTCTTGAAGCCATTTCGGTTCTTTATAAGAAACCCAATTTATACTTGCCATCTGAATTTCCTCCTTTTAAGTTGTGAAATGTACGATCTATTCTATGCCTTATCAAACTTTAGCGTTTTTCTAGTTTACATGGAATTATAAGACATATATTTAAATTAGTCAATGATTTATATTTGACATAAGTAATTTTCTATTATAATATCTAATGAAATCAGATCAAGATGGCACTTTATATAAAATAATATATTTTACTGACGTTTTCAAACTGGAGGTATAGACTATGTCTGAACAAGATTTAGAGATTCGGGGTATCCACTATATTAAGCGGCCGAGAAGGCAAAAAATTCTTGCCACAATAATACTGCTATTTTGCTCCTTCGCATTTTTAACAGTGTTCATTTTGGCTAAAAATGTCTATAACAGACTGCATCGGGTTAATCGTCCAAGCACTATATCCTTAGAAAAGCCGGCGAGCTATGTCCCAGAAGAGGTTAAGGTTATCAGTTTTTCATTAACACCCACAACTAAGGAGGAATTGAAAGCAGAAGTTTATCCGAATAAGAAACTATATACCAAGCATTCGGGAAAGCATTTTTATCAAGAAGATGACGTTAAATCTGAAGGAAATATTTCAGAAAATAACTTAGAAGACAACGTCAATCAAGAAGACTCATCAGATAATGCTCAAGACGATACCCAAATTACAGCAGATTCTGTTGAAAGCTCTGCCTTTGATCCAGAATATCGTTCCAATGTTGAAGACAAAACGCAAAAGATCAATGCTTTATTGGAAAGTGTTGACCAAAAGCTTCAAAGCGAAGGAGGAGATTAAGATGAAAAGAGTAATATGTGTTCTAGCTATTGTTTTTGCCTGTTTAACTTTATTTATTCCAACGTCCTATAGTGTAACTAATCAAGAATTGCAGAAACAAATCAATGATCTTAGAGAAGCGTTAAATAATCATGTTGCGAATTGCGGCAATAATAATGCCCAGTTTAAGAAGGATATGGAGTCAGCGCTTTCCCTACTTGAAAAAGCAATGCAACAGGTTGATACTTCGGCAAGTAACATCCAGTTAGTTCAGAAAGCCGTAGATGATCAGAGTAGGATTGTGCTCGCAGTGCAAAAAAAACAAGGCGAGCAAGATGCTAATGTTAAGAATATCCAAACCCAATATGTGAATCTTGAAAGTAAGGTGGATGCGTCTAACAGAAACCAGAAAGTAATTGCTGTGCAGGACCTTTTTGCCAAGAAACAGGAAGCTTTGGAAAAAGGGCAGTATGCTCTTGCGGAGAAATATGATGCTGCGATAGATGCTGCAACGAAAGAAGTTAGGCGGAAAAACCAAGTTGTGCGTTCATCCGATATTTCAGCAAATGTGGCGAGGACACGAGAGCGAGCAAAACAAGATAGCTTAAAAACCGAGGCAATAATTAGTCAGGCGTTAACTACGGCTGGTTTGAGAGAAGAGGATAGGGAGCTTCTTTGCCTTTATGATATTTATTCACAGGGATCTAGTTTGGGTCAATATAAAAGGTATCTTAAGGAAATTGATCAGGAGGCAAAGTTTACTCAGTTTGAACAGGTAGCAAGGCAACTTACTCAAGCGGGTATATTTAAACCAGGAATAGTGCGAATCAGGCTCGGAGAGAATAGTGGTACCGTAGTAGCGGATCCCCTTGATATGCCGAGGATCTGCTCGAGAATGATAGCAAATTATAAAGAGAAAAGACTTACTAAACTCGGAGAGCCATATGTTACAAAAGTATCTCAAAAAGATCCGCCAAGAACTGCTTATAGAATTCAGCGAAAAGGTGCTGACCTCGATGGTTTCTATACAAAGATAGGTCGGAGCGGCAGAGATGATAGAGATTAGGAGGACAACATATATCCAGGCGTCTCTGTTACCTTAGGCTCTTGATTCAAGGCAATTGATATCAAGAGCTATTTTTTTTAATGTCTTTACCCCGTTAGAAACATGCCCCGCCCCGTTAGAAAATTTTTTCTAACGGGGCACGCAGCTAGGCTAGCGGTTAATATAGAAATATAGATAACTCGTGCGGTTGGGCTTAATGCCCCGCACGAGTTTCTAACGGGGTTGACAACCATTGGGGGTTTGGTAAAATAGAATTAAGTATATGACTAATGTGATTTCTAAGTTTAATAATAGTTCAAAAAACCTAGCCTTATTGTTGGTGGGCGTTTTGTTGCTGCCACTCGCGGGCTAGGTTTTTTCAATGTTTCAAATATCAGAAAATAAAAATCTAGCCCGGGAAAGGCTAGTTTTTTGTTTTTGTTTTTTTGGTTCTTTACTTAATCAAATTTTGTGATAGGAGGTATAATATGTACTCTTTGGAGTATCTGCAGGTCCTTGCCGGAACTCAAACACCAGTTGTTGTACTGGGTTTAAAGAATGGAGATGAAGTGTTAAAGGAAGCAGCTTGTTGTGGGGATAATCTGTTGGATGCGGTGTTTAAAGCGGTAAATAAGATGACGGATATTAATGCTAAGTTTATTGAGTGTTCTTTAAAGGTTTTAATGAAAGGTAGGGATATGATGGCGGAAGCGGTTATACATATCGCAGTCAATGGCGGAAAAAGCATTGGTCGTGGCACAAGCAAAGATATTGTAGAAGCAAGCACCAAGGCCTATCTTGCCGCTGTTAATAATCTTAATGGGAATAAAAATTCCCATAGGGGAAAAGGATTCCCGGCCAACTGCAACAGGTGATAAAAGCAGTGTCCACTATTACCCCTTCAAAGTAGCAATCATCAAAGCTCACAAAGAGCGATCCTCTTTGCGGTGCCTAGAGTGTACCCGAGCAGTTATCCTGCACAATTGGGATAGCAGGTGATTCGCCATGTTAAAGAACTTCGTTCTCTAACGGGGTTTGCTGCTTTGGGCAGGTTCGCTAAAAAAGAAGTTTTTTCTTTTTATGAACCTGCCTTTTTATTTTTTAGTTGTGTTCCACACTTTATGTTTTATCCACAGTTTTATTTGACAAATATTTTTCTTTTAATTAGACTATTAAAGGTATGAATAACCTCAAGTTTCAAAAATATATCCGCACCATTAAATCCGATTTTCTGGACCGGCTAGTTTTGTGATGTGAAAACACAAATTAATCGTGAAACTAGCTGGTCTTGAAAAACAAGACCAGTTTTATTTTGTTCATTTTCCGGAATAATATAACAAATAGAAAGGAGGAAATGGGTTGATGTCTAAAGATCCCCTGGAATCGTATCGTATGCAGATTGGCGAAGCATTGCGTTCTTTGCACATAGGAGAAATGACAGCAGAAGAATTTCGAAGATCCATTGAGAAGATTATTAATCAGGTATACAGCGATCCAGTAGTGCAGAATAATAGTTCTTTACATGTGGACGGTTTAAAGCAATATGCCGCCACAGTATCTTCTTCTTGTGCGCCCGGAGAATAATTTTTTCTTCGGGTTTTTATTTAATTAAAAAATTTTTTCGTTTTACATTTTCATTTTGTTTTTCTCATTTTACATTTTTGATTTTTATAGTTTATCCACAATTTTTTATTTTAAAAACTTTTTTTTTGTTGTATAATAAAAACATCAAAGGAGGAAATGAAAATAAAAAGAAAAAAGTTCGCAAAAGTTTTTTACCTTCCTGCCTAAATTTTTTAAAAAAACTTTGGTGGGAAAGAGAAAATTTTTGAGGAAAAGTTTTTGAAGAAAGAAATCCTTTTGATTAAAATTATTTTTTTATTTTTTGTCGCAAAGATAAAAAATAATAAGAAGGGAGGTGATCGCAAATGGCAAAAAAAAAGAAAGCTACAAAGAAGCGCAAAACCACGAAGAAGAAAACTGCGCGAAAGAAGAAACGTTAGAAAAAATGAATAAAGGGTGGGCTTATGGTGAGTATATCTTTTATGGTTGATCCGGGGTCGGGCAATTTCTTACTGTTTTTGCAGGATGATTTTTGGGTTAGAAAAAAAATCAATATCAAGATTTGATTAAAGAGAGTCCTTGACAATATTTTATGGTGAGTTATAATGCTTTTAAGAGCTATGGAAAATAATATTTCACAAAATAATTTATTTTTTGATTTTTGGTTTTATAACCGACTTTCGCCGGCCTGATTTTTAGCAGAGACAGGTTTAAAACCTGTCTTACACTAGAAACTAGACCGGCTAATTAAGCCGGTTTTTTTTGTTCTTTGAATTTAATAACGTTTGCAGGGTTTCGGTGGGTTAGTTTGGTAAAATTGACATTTCCAAAAAAGGAGAGATAAGAATGTTGAATTTAGATTTTTTAGCGGAAAATTATCTTGGCAAATTCCCTCTGGAATTGAAGCGAGGAAAAAGATGGATTGGTGCGGAGCGCGAGTTTCCGGTTATTGATCAAGATGGCCAACCTTTTGATGTGCGGAGTATTTTTCCTGTTTTAGTCCAAGGAGGATGGAAGCCTTATTATGATGATTGTTATTCTGATGTGGTCTTGGGGGTTGAGAAAGACGGCGTAAACATTACGACCGACGCAGGCTATTGCACTTTAGAAGTTAGCCTTCCTCCTCTCCCAGACTTATGGAAGGTAGTAGGAGCCTTTAATGATTGCATGCGCTATATTTGCAAAGTCATTTATAGGCATGGTGGGCTGGTGCTCGGATATGGCATTCAACCTTGCGCTGTTCCCAGTGATCTTTATTGGGTTAAGAAAGGGCGGCATGAAGTCGTGCGCACAAATTATCCAGAAAGTATTAATAATGTAACGATAACTGCGGCTCATCAAACCCATATTGATATTACGCAGGCGGAGGTTGTCCAGTTTACAAATGCATATAATGCTTTAGCTGGGTTAATGATTATTTTGTGCGCTAATTCGCCTGTTTGGTCAGGGGGTATTGATAAGAAGGGCCGACTAGCAGTGAGGGAGGACCATTGGAGTTTTTCTAATGGCGGCAGAGTGGGTGTGCCATATGAAAAGTTTCGGGATATAAATCACCTTATGAGTTATGTATGCGGTTTAAAGATGCTAGTTACTCAACGAGGCAAGGGCGAATATTTTGCTCCGGGAGTTAATTTTGGACAATATCTTTCTAATGACGGGGGAATAGAGTCTTTTGAATCTCGTTATCTTTTGCATGAAGGGACAGTTTGGTTTTGCGCGCGGCCGCGCGTGCCTTATGGAACCATAGAGGTGCGTCCTTGCTGCGCTCAGCCCCAGCAAGAAAACATGACAGTAGATGCTCTGACGCTTGGTATTGCAGAATTGATTGATGAGACAGAACGAGAGATTATTAACGACTTTTCCTGGCAGGACTGGCGGGCATTAAGAGAAGACGCCATCTTTTCCGGCTTTGACGCTAAGATAGGTGGCAGATCGGTTGTTCCATACCTGTCTAAACTTCTGGATTTAGCCGCAGAAGGGTTAGCCAAGAGAGGTTTATACGAGAAAAGTTTTTTAGCTCCTCTTTATGGAAGATTGGCAGCGAAACGTAATCCTGCTCACCAAGCAGTGGCTCTTTTTTCAACTGGCGGGACAAAGGTTTTAATTGATAAGCTTTGTTACCGTTTTTAGTAGATGGGGATTTGTTGGGTTATTTTTTCAAGGCAACAAATCCCCCTATTTTTAAAAATATTTATTTTTATATATTTAGATTTTATCTTAGTAACATGGTAAATCCAAAAAGATTACGCAATATATTTTTTAAGCTAGTTCGTATTGATAGCCCAACAGGCGAAGAGAATGAAGCGATTCGCGAGGTTTTAGATTATTTGCGAAGATTGCGTTTACGTCCGGTAAAAGATAAGGCGGGTAATATTTTTGTTTCCGTGCCGGGTCGAGGCACGCCTCTGCTTTTAGAAGCGCATTTAGATACAGTAGAGCCGGGACGAGGAATCATTCCTTATCAAAGGGACGAGTATTTTTATTCCGAGGGCGATAATATCTTGGGTGCGGATGATAAAGCCAGTGTAGCAATAATTTTAGAACTGTTAAATTTAATCCGCGAAAATAATTTAAAGTGTCGACCTTTGGAAATTGTTTTTTCCACGGGAGAGGAGGGAGGATCGGTTGGAATTAGCAAATTTAATTTCCGTAAGATAAAAGCGCGGGAAGCAATTGGTATGGATAGGGCAAAAAGAGTGGGGATTATTACTTCCGCTTCGCCACACATCAAATCTTTTGAATTAACTATTATAGGTAAGTCCTCTCATGCCGGAGCGGAGCCAGAAAAAGGGATCAATGCAATTGTACTCGCAGCCAAAGTAATCAGTCGGTTAGTAGTCGGTAGAATTGATCAGGAAACAACTTTTAATATTGGTTTAATTTCCGGCGGGCAAGGGACGAATATTGTTCCCGAGCAAGTGGTTTTTAAGGGAGATATTCGCAGCTTTAGTAGAGCCAAACTTGAGCGATCGATAAAGAAAATGAAGAAAGCAGCACAAGATGAATGTATTAAAGAGAAAGCACGCTATAAGTTAAAAATTGTTAGAGAGGTCGCGGGGTACAAACACCGACCCTCCGATTCTTTAGTAAAACAAGTTTGTAAAGCGATGCGCAAAGTGGGAATTACTTCTGAACTTACTATTTCTACTGGCGCCTCTGATTTAAATATTATTAACGAGCATCAGATTAAAGCAGTAGAAATTGCAAACGGCGTCAGGGACGCTCATACTAAAAAAGAGCGAGTCAGAATTAAAGATTTAATCAAGATAACGGAAATTTTATTAGAAATTATCAAGTGATTTTTGCAAAAAATCATTAGTATTTTAGCTTGGTTTTATTTCCCTTATAAAATAAAAAAGACTCGGCGCAGATATTGATTTTTTTGAGCCAAGTCTCTATATGAAGTTATTGGACGAGGAGCGGTATTTTTTATGTATCAAAGTTTTTATTGTAAAGATTTAATAAATTCCTTGGCGATTTTTTCTTGACCCTGCAGGTTGGGGTGCAAGCAGTCATAATCACTGACGTCGTTCTGATTTAAAATAGGATAGAGATCAATAAGGGTGCAATTATACTCTTCCGCCACATCTTTGATGGTTTGATTCCAAGCTTCAAGATTTTGGGGTGTAAAATTTTCCAGCCTCAAACCAATTTTATTTGTTTGGCAAGCAGGTCCTCCTCCTTTACGCATTTGATTTATATTCGGTATAGTGGCGAGAAGGATCATAATATCTTCTTTTTTTAACTGCGAAACAATCTGGCGCAGATTATTTTTAAATACAGCTAAAGAAACATTGCTCCCTAAATCCGGACCGCCGGTTAATAAAGTAATATAGCGAGGGTGGTAGCTTGAGGCATTGGGCACTTGTTTTGCGAGAATATCTTTACTGGTGGCGCCTGAAGAGGCTAAGTTGACAGCGGTCAAGTTTTCACCTTTTTCTTTTAAATATTGATAAGCACTATTAATTTGCGCGCCTGTAGAAAAACTGTATTCTTCGTGATCTCCTTGAAGAGCGCTGGAAAGATTGTTAGCTTTGGTCATACTGTCACCCAAAGCCACAAATTTACGTTCTTGTTCTGGGGTTTGGGTCTGGGGTTTTTCTGAAGGAGGAAGTGAAGTAGGGGTCTGATTTTTAGAGACGCAGCCAGTAAAAAACAAAACGCTTACTAGAAAGCAAGATAGAAGCAGAATAGAGGAGAAAATTTTTTTCATATTTTTATGTTTCTTTAATATACTGATATTCTGTATATTTCTTGATAGTGAATCTTAAAGGAAATTCAACGAGAGATCTGTCGGATAGTTTTATTTTACCACAAATTAAGTACTCTTGACACGATTTTAGTCATCAGTTAAGATTGTAGTATACCCATACCTATGGTATAGGTATACAGAGAATTTAAAATATTAAATTAAAAATATGGAGAATATGAAACAGAAAACCCTTATTAACTTTAAAAAGGCACAAAGCCTTTTGGCAAAAATCGCTCAAATGGTCGAGCAAGATCAATATTGCATTGATATTATGCAGCAGAATTTAGCCGTAATTGGTCTTTTAAGGTCAGCCCATGAGATGCTGATGGAAAATCATCTGAACACTTGCTTTAAAAAGGCAATGGAAACCAAAAATGAGGCAAGAAAGCAGGAAATGATTCAGGAGATTTTGAAAGTCACTAAATTATTCAATAAATAAATCTCGGGCTAGCCGAGGATAAATAAAAAGATATGCTTCAAAAAATCAAAATAAAGATTGAGGGTCTGCACTGTTCAAGCTGTAAAACTTTAATTGAAACCAGGGTTGCCACCTTGCCGGGGGTCAAGAGTATTAATGTAGATTATCAAGCGGGTAGGGGTTATGTTGAATTTAGGGAAGATGAGATTTCTCAAGAGATTATTTTTAAAACAATTAAACAATTAAATTACAAAGTTAGCGAAGAATTTAATTCTGAAGAATCTTCAGAGCCAAAGAGAGTAAAAGGGTCTTGGTTTAAAAAATTAACACTCGCTTCGCTTTTTTTGATTCTGTTTTTGTTAGGATATTTTTTAGTCCAAAAATTCGGCGGATGGGAGCTATTAGCCCGGTTGAATGAAAAAAATTTAAGTTATGGTTTGATTTTTCTGATTGGATTTCTCGCTAGTTTTCATTGCATAGGGATGTGCGGAGGGCTGGTGGTTGCTTACACGACTCACCAAATCGCTAAAAGCGAAAACCGCAGATTGTCCTCGTCCCATTTACAATATAATTTAGGCAGGTTGATTTCTTACACCGCAATTGGCGCTATTCTGGGCGGCTTCGGTTCATTTTTCGGTATCAATCCTACTTTCACGGGAATAATGACTTTATCGGCGGCAGGGTTTATGATTATAATGGGTTTGTCTTTATTGACTAATTTTCGGTGGCTCCAAAGAGTGAAACTAAAAACCCCTGCTTTTATCGCCAGATTTCTATACCGCCAGAATCAAAGCCGCAGACCTAAAGGACCTTTTATAATTGGGCTTTTAAATGGTTTAATGCCTTGCGGACCTTTGCAAGCAATGCAACTTTACGCTTTAGCTTCGGGCAGCGCGGCTAGAGGGGCTTTGAGTCTTGGAATTTATGCTTTGGGTACAATCCCTTTAATGTTTGGCTTGGGAAGTTTTGTTTCTCTTCTTAATCAAGAAAAGATCAAATGGATGATGAAATTTTCCGGAGTGGTCGTGATTATTTTAGGCCTTCTGATGTTTAATCGGGGTTTGGCTGGTTTTGGCAAGGAAGTTTCCACGCCGAATTCTTCCTCCCCGCTTCAGGAGCCTAAAGTAATGAGTGAAAAGGAAGGGTATCAGACTGTGAAAATGGATTTAACTTACCGCGGCTATGTGCCTAATGTTCTATATGTTCAAGCCGGTGTCCCTGTGCGTTGGGTAATTGATGTGAAACAAATGAGCGGCTGCACGAAGGAAATTTTGGTAGAAAAGTTAGGCATTAGCAGAGAATTGCAATATGGTGAGAATGTGATTGAATTTACTCCCCGAGAGGTGGGGGAAATTAAATTTAGTTGCGGGATGAAAATGGTTTGGGGGAAATTTATAGTAACAAAAGAAGCGGGAGGGGGAGTAAATAGTCCTGATCCCGCAAAAAGCGTAGAAGGAGAATCTTCGGACAATCCCAGGGGGACAGGGGGAGGATGTGGATGTGGATCTCAATAAATCCAAAATCAATGAAATAAATATTAATATTGCTATTTATAAACCTCACCAAAATATTATGAACAAAAAAATTATTTTGAAAATTATAGGGATGCATTGCGCCTCTTGTGTGGCTAAGATTGAGAATACTTTAAAAAAAGAACAGGGGATCACTTCGGCGAGTGTTAATTTTCCTGCAGAAAAAGCTTATTTAGAATATGATTCCAGCAAGATTGATCTTCGCCAGATTCAAAAAATTATTGAAGGTTTAGGATATCATACCGCGAAAGAGACCGGCGGGGTACAGCATAATCATCATCACGCAGTGGAGGCAGGGAACGTCAAAAAACGTTTTTTGCTAGCTCTCATTTTGAGTTTACCCATTCTCTATATGGTGATGGGAGAGATGCTTCATTGGCCAATGCCGATGGTTTTTGAAAATTATGGAATCTGGATTCAGTTTATTTTAGCCACTGCGATAATTTTGGCTTGTTGGAATATTTGGGTGAAGGGGTTTGAAGGTTTATTACGTCTTGCTCCCGATATGGATTCCTTGATTTTTATAGGCACAGCTACTGCTTATTTTTATAGCGTGGCGGTTTCTCTTTTTATCCTTTCAGGCAAAAATGCGGGGGCGCATCTTTATTATGAAAGCGCGGCTTTAATTTTAGTCTTTATCTCTTTAGGTAAATATTTTGAGGCAATAACTAAAGGCAGAACCAGCGATGCAATTAAAAAACTAATTGGACTACAACCCCAAGAAGCGACCATTATAAAAGACAACGAGAAAATAAAAATTCCTATCTTTAAGGTAAAGGTGGGGGATGTTATTTTGGTTAAACCTGGAGAGAAAATTCCGGTTGATGGAATTGTAGTGGATGGCTATTCCGCAGTTGATGAAAAAGCGATTACTGGCGAGAGCATTCCCATAGAAAAGAAGAAAGGCGATGAGGTGATTGGCGCCACGATCAATAAAACCGGGGTTTTGAAATTTCGGGCCAGCCGCGTCGGCAAGGATACAATGCTGGCCCAGATTATTAAAGTTGTGGAGGAAGCAATGGGGGCGAAGGCGCCGATTCAACTTTTAGCAGACAAGGTTGCTTTATATTTTGTGCCGGGGGTGATTTGCATCGCCCTGCTGGCATTTATTATTTGGTTTGTGGCGGGACAATCTTTAGCTTTTGCGTTGTCGGTTTTTGTTGCAGTTTTAATTATTGCTTGCCCTTGTGCCTTGGGTTTAGCCACCCCCACCGCCGTGATGGTGGGCACGGGACTGGCTGCACAAAACGGAATTCTGATAAAAAGCGCCAAGGCGCTGGAGATGGCGCGCAAAGTCAACGTCGTTGTTTTTGATAAAACCGGCACGCTCACAAAAGGCGAACCGAAAGTGCAAGGAGTAATCAGTAACCCTAAATATGGTTACCCAGCTGAGAAAATTCTTAAATTGGCGGGGTCTCTCGCACAAAACTCCCATCATCCCTTGTCTAAAGCAGTATTTGAATATGCTAGAAAGAAAAATATTGAATTTAAAAAATTAAAAAAATTTCAAGAGTTGCCCGGTAGGGGGATTATTGCAATATGCGAGCATAATTTATACATAGGGCTTGGCAATAAAAGATTATTATCTGAAAGAAAAATCGACACTTCCTTTGCGGATAGTTTAATGGAAAAAGGAATGGCTAGTATATATTTATTTGTTTTCCATCACGATGAGAAAGTTATCGGGGCTATTTTATTAGCGGACGAAATAAAAAATTATACAAAACAAACGATAGAAATGCTCCGGCGCATGGGTAAAAAATCGGCCATGATTACCGGCGACAATAAGCGGGTGGCGGACGCCGTCGCTAAACAAGTTGGCATTGATTACGTTTTAGCCGAAGTCCTCCCACAAGATAAGGCGGGAGCAATTAGACAATTGCAAATGGGCGGAAAAATTGGAAATTGGAAATTAGAAATTAGAAATTCCCGCCAAGGGCGGGTTGTGGCTATGGTCGGTGACGGCATCAATGACGCGCCCGCTTTAGCCCAGGCGGATTTGGGCATCGCTTTGGGGGGCGGCACGGATATAGCAATGGAGACCGGGGAAATAATTTTGATTAAGGATGATATAAGGGATGTCGTGAAAGCAATTCTTTTGAGCGGATATGTTTTAAAAAAAATCAAGCAAAATTTGTTTTGGGCTTTCTTTTATAATATTGTCAGTATTCCTATAGCCGCGGGTATTTTTTATCCTTGGACAGGTTGGCTGTTAAACCCCGCGATCGCGGCGGCCGCAATGGCTTTTTCTTCGGTCAGCGTGGTTTTGAACGCGCTTTCAATGAAGAGATATAAAGCGCGATAGAGCCAGGTTTTGAACCAGTTTTAAAAACTTTTCAAAAACAAAAATCTTGTCCCCCGTGAGGGACAAGATTTTTTATCTTATTGAAGTTCTGATAGATTACCAACCACGGTCTCTGTTGCCGCCGCCATATCCGCCTCTGTCGTCTCCGCGTCCGCCGCCAAAGCCGCCGCCGCCGCTTCTTCGCGGCCGATCGCTCATTGGTCTCGCTTCATCTATTCTTAGGCTGCGTCCGTCCAACTCTTGGCCATTTAAAGTTTCGATCGCTTTCTGCGCGTCTTCGTCGCTTGCCATTTCCACGAATCCGAATCCCTTGGAGCGGCCAGACATTTTGTCTGTGATAATCATCGCTGATTCCACCGCGCCTGCTTGGGAAAAGAAATCTTTCAAGGTTTCCTCAGTGGTATTGTAGGACAAACCACCGACGTATAATTTTTTTGCCATTTTGAGATTATTTTGCTTGATTAAATTTTCGTAGGACGACTTAACTTCTCACTTGAGGTCTTTTATTTTGGAGAGACGCAAGATTTTACGTCTCTACTACTTTAGAAATACCACTTTGGAGAAAACCCTACTTATGTTTGTATTATAACATTATGTGTATAAAAAGGCAATAGTTTTTTAGAAACCTGCCTTTACTGCATTTCAAGATAATGTTGAATGCTTTTGCGGCAGCCGTCAGCTAAGTCAAGTTTTAATGCCTTTTCTGGCAGCACCCATTTAGCTTTGGATAATTCGTTTTTCTCTAATTTCAGTTTGCCCCTGACAAATTCAAAGAGACAATCATAATAAACAACATGGCTGGGACGGTGAAAATCCGGAGAGTTAATAAGTTCGTTGGAATCAATAATCTTAATTGGTTTTACTTTAAGACCTGTTTCTTCTTCCGCTTCTCTTTGCGCGCTAGCTAAGAGATTTTCGCCGGGCTCCAAATGGCCGCCGGGGAGAGTCCATTTGTTTGACCATTTGGGCGAGCGGGCAATCAGGATTTCGCCCTTTTTATTTTTGATAATTGCCGTATTAACTATTTCTACGCCGCGGGGGAAATGATGATGCGAAGACACAAGATTTTGCGTTTTCGCGAGTTCAAATTGAATGATTTGCAGACCATATTTTTTAATTTCTGTTTCTGAATGGAAAGGCAAGCCTTTTGTTTTCAAGACATAGGTCGCGCGTGTTTTAATCTCGCGTCCGGTGTATTTTTGAGTCTTTGGATCCCATTCCGCAAGAAGTAAAATATCGCCTTCTTTGATTTTAAAATCCGCTAAGCGCAATTCAAATTTTTTTCTGCCGCTCGCGATTTTTTCAAAATACGCTGGCCATGTTTTCTTTTTGATGGTCATAGGATTAAATATATAAATTTTCTATGTTATTTCTATCCTTTTTCCAGTTCGGGGGATTGTCAATAATATATTCTTGAATTTGTTGCAGGGCGTGTTCATTACGAATAATGTGGTCATAGAAACGGGATTGTCATTGAAAATGTAGATGATTTTGATATTTGTTAATTTCACGTGTGCAAATTGATTTGTATGAACGAATAATAACCGATAGCGATTGTGGCTTGGGTGATATCATAGACATTTGGTAATTTTTTGGACGTTGTTTATTCCTATGGTAGAGACGTTGCATTGCAACGTCTCTACGCGGATTATTATAATAATTGTGGTTGATTATAATAATCCCATGCATATGGTTCGGCATCACAATATATTCGTCCAAAATCGCAAACGGAAAATGTTTGGGAATTTCTCGCCAATATTTATCCACAACGATTCCTATTCTGGATAATTGTATTACATTATTAATGACCTGGCCAAAGCATTCTTTCCGCTCTTTTGTGCAAACGGTCACGAAATACGCTCCTTCCATTGAATAATCATATTCTTGCAGTCTGGCCGATTCTGCGCGGAATTTATCTTGAAATAATACCATTTATTTGATTAGAATTTGCGTTTCATTTTCCTGACCGTTTACCTCGTTAGAGAAAACCACAGTCAGTGGAAACCGTTGGAGAACGAAGTTCTCTAATGGGGTTTATATTTTCCGCACAAAATAGCAAAGCCAATTTGTATCTTCTTCTTGATGAATATGGTTTCTTAAAATTTTAAATCCATTCTGTTCTAGAATTTTTTGGAATTCTACTTTAGTGTAAAAAGCGAAATACCGTTCAATCCCGCCGTGTTTTTTTTCTTTGATGATGCCCTCGTCAAGATGTCTTTTTTCTTTGAGGGCGATAAATCCTATGCCTTGGGATTTGATAATTTTTCTGATGGCGCGGAGGACCTTGGCGACGCGGCGTTTGGGGATATGCAGGAGGGAAGCAGCAGCCCAAAAGCCGTCAAAATGATTCTGGGGAAATTTCAATTTGTAGAAATTCATCAAAATAAATTTGCCGCTTTTTACGAACTTGCGCGCTTCGTGAAGCAATCCAGAAGAGGCATCAATGCCAATATAATCAAATTTGTTCTTTATAAACAGCAATGCATCTTTGCCTGACCCGCATCCAATGTCTATAACCCTTTTCCCCGAAATCAATTTTTGAAAAATTTTAAATTCCCTGTGCCAAAAAAGCGGGTTATTATAACCGCGGGCGGCATATTCTTTGGCGATTTTATTGTATGTTTTAATTGTTCTTTGACTAGGGTTCAACATATATATTGCCGCATAGAGACGTTGCATTGCAATGTCTCTGCCAATCATTTCATTTTTTTTAAAAGCAAAACCGGGTATCCAGTTTTAATCTGTTGTTTTTGCCAATCTTTGATTCCTAATTTTTGGGTTAAAAAGCGAGCACAACCCGCTCTTGCTATTTTAGCATTTAAAAAATTGCCTTGGGCTTCCACTTCTATGAAAAAGCCGAGATTTTTGACTTGATCCAAAGCAATTTCGAAATCTTCACATTGCCAATATTCTCTTTGTTTATCAACAGTGACGATTTTTTTGAAATCCAAAAATTTTAGAATTTTTCTAAGGTTCTCGGGTTGTTTTACTTCTACTTCATATTCTTCAGCATAATCTTGGGCGCTATCTTTGCGGCAGACAATAGATTTGTCGTATTCAAAAATCGCGCTGTCGGGATTTTGCCTTACGCGGAGCCATTCAATGGGACAGGGTTTGCGCGCGAAAAAATCGCGGTGGCAGGGGACATAATATTCATCAATTTGGCGCAGAGATTTTTTTAGACTGCCTCCAAGAGTCCTTAATTTTTTGCGCGCCATCTCCAGATTGTCAAATTGAATTTTGATTTCCACTTCAATATTCATATGGATTATTATAACAAAAATCATAAAAAAGTGCGATTTTGCAATATTGGCAATGCAGTATATAATAAGAACATCAGACTAGAATTTGTAATGGAATAAACTTTCTCTAATGAGGTAAAATATGAATATTATTGAAGTCCAAAATTTAACCAAGAGATTCGGCGAGGTTACAGCGGTTAACGACCTTTCTTTTAATGTCCAAAAAGGGGAAATTTTTGGTTTCTTGGGGCCTAATGGCGCGGGCAAGTCCACGACGATTAATATTCTCTCTACGCTCCTTGTTCCTACGAAAGGGAAGGCGTTTATCAATAATTTTAATGTTCTTTCGGAGAGGGACAAGGTGCGCAAATCCATAGGGCTCGTTTTTCAAGACCCTTCTTTGGACGATCATCTGACCAGCGAGGAGAATCTGCGTTTTCACGCCAAGCTTTATGGCGTGCCAAAAGAAGAGTATAAAAAACGGATGGAAGAAGTGTTGCGCCTCGTGGACCTTTGGGACCGCCGCAAAGAAGTGGTCAAAAATTTTTCCGGGGGAATGAAGCGCCGTTTGGAGATCGCGCGGGGTTTAATCCATTATCCGCAAGTGCTTTTTTTAGATGAGCCGACGATAGGTCTTGATCCTCAAACGCGGGCGCATTTTTGGGAATACATTTTGAAATTGAAAAAAGAGCGAGCAATGACCATTTTTATGACCACCCATTATATGAATGAAGCGGAATATTGCGACCGGATCGGGATTATTGATTATGGCAAGCTGGTGGCTCTAGACACGCCATCCAATTTAAAGAAGAAAGTGGGATGCGATATTATTGAAATGAAAAGTGGGGATAAAGAGAAATTAAAAGAAGAACTGCAAGCGCGATATCAAGCTAAGATTAAAGAAAAGGATCATATTTTGCAGATGGAAGTGCAAGACGGCGAAAGATTTTTGCCGCGTCTTTTTAATGAACTCACGACTAAGATTGACGCGATTGCGCTTCGCAAGCCCACTTTGGAGGATGTTTTTCTGCGCCTGACTGGCCGCGCCATTCGGGAGAGACAAGCATCTTCGCAAGAGCTGATGCGCGCTCGCGGTAGGATGCACAGACATTAAAAAAGCCCTATTAAAATAAAGCTTTTATGTATTTTATTCAACCTATCATTACAATTTGGCAGCGCGAAATTATCCGCTATTGGCGGGATAAAACCAGGATTTTTTCTACTCTTTTCCAGCCTTTGATGTTTTTGGTGATTTTTGGCGCGGGTTTAGGCAGCACTTTGGCGCGGGGAGATTTTGGCGTGGATTTTATCCAGTTTATGTATCCGGGGATTATCGCAATGAGCGTAATGGGAGTGGCGTTTTTTTCCACCATTTCCACGGTCTGGGATCGGGAATTTGGTTTTTTAAAAGAGATTTTGGTCGCTCCGGTTTCGCGCACGGCGATCGCGATTGGCAAAACTTTGGGGGCGACGACCATCGCCGCTTTGCAGGGGCTGATTTTATTGGTGATTGCTCCTTTCATTGGACTCAATTTGCATCTTGTGATGATTCCCGAGATTTTTTCATTAATGCTTCTTCTTTCTTTTGCCGTGGCGGGGATGGGTTTGTTTATTGCTTCTTTAATGAAGACTACGGAGAGCTTTGGACTTTTAATGCAGGTCTTGGTTTTCCCGATGTTTTTCCTTTCGGGTGCTTTCTTTCCACTGACGAGCGTGCCTAGCTGGATGATGGCTTTATCGCGCTTAAATCCCTTAACCTATGGCGTGGACGCGATGCGGCAGATTTTTTTGCATAACCATATCTCGCCCGAGGTCAGCCATCGCCTTATCCTGCACCCCATTTATATTAATGTATTGTTTTTAGTTGTCTTTTCCGCAGTTTTAGTCTCCGCCGCCGTGATCGCGTTTAACAAGAAGAATTGACCCTATGAATTACGAAATGCATTTTTGTCATTGCGAGGGAGGCATTTGATGCCGACCGAAGCAATCTCCTAAATCTATATAAATACAGCTCGATGAGATTGCTTCGTCGGGCTTAAAAAGCCCTCCTCGCAATGACGACGCATTTCGTAATTCAAGGTACATAAAAAACAACCCCCGAGCTTTAGGGAGGTTGTTTTTTTATTTAAGACAAATCAAACAAAGATATAAAAAAGCGGCTGATGCTTAAGAGCCGCTATAGAGCAATTTATTAATATTGGCATAAGATTTCCGGAGCGCACCCCATTTTGATATAGGGAAAATTTTTCTGGACAAAATCCATTCGTCTCGGATAATTTTTTTGCAGATAGGATGGGTTTAATGTAGATATCCGTACTGCTTCAGCTAAATCTTCATTAACAACATTTTCTGGTTTGTTTTTATAAATAACCGCTTGTCTTAAGACATAGTCTGTGACATATTTTTCTCTTAAGGGACTGATTTCGGACTCAACAATGTTACTATATTGTCCGGTTGTTGTTTGTTCTAGAATACTGAATAGATGATGTCCAATTTCATGTCCGATGGTACTCAAGATATAAGCTTTCATTTTATCTTCTTCGGATTGAAGAGATATATTTTGCAGATAGTCGAAGTCAATTGATTTTTCTACTCCAAAACTAAGCAATATAATTTTGTTGTTGTTTGAATGACCAGCATGAGCGCGAGTTTTATAGATATGTTGCAATTTTTCCGGGCTATCCACTTTTTCTAAAATCATTGCCGCTTCTAAATATTTTTCTTTGCTTTCAGCTATAAATCCGAACTTTTGGTCATGAATTAAAATTCCACGTTCACAGAGATCATCAATTTGATTAAAAAGCTCTTTGTTATAACGCGTCCAAGCTATCTTGTATTGGTCACTTTTGGTAATTTTTCCCACCTTTAGCAGTCTAAGAATATCGGGAGTGAAGCTTCGCAGAAGAAATTCACGGATTAAGGAGTTTGGTATGGGATAATCTTGGGTTGTGTCAAATCCTTGAGCAATAGGACCGATGGTGAGTATTTCTTCAGCCTCTTTAAAATTATCTGCGGTGTTGCTTAGAATTAACTCCTCGACATATTTTTGAATTTCCAATACTCCCAGTGCGGTTTGATTTTGAATTGCAGAAACAATTAACTCAAGTTTTTTTTGTCTTTTTTCAAAGATTTGAGTTTCTTTATTATTGATTATCTTTAGTTCTGAGAGTATTTTTGCTCGCTTTATTTTTAGGACTAAGTTTTGGGAAGGATTTACCGAATAGCGATGGCGGAAATTATAGCCATATTTTTTTTCCGCTTCTACGATAGCTTGATAAGATTGGAGTAGGGACAGATTTGGATTCGCCGACATCGTTGCTTCCGCCATTGTTAAATATTTTTCTAGATCTTCGGTGGTTATATTTCTTTCATTATTTTCGATTGCAGTAATAACTTTCGCTTTTTCATTTTGCTGTTCGGACATTGTTAGCCTCCTTATGATATTTTTTGGAATTTAAGCCAATTTGGGGTGAGTTGGGAAAAGAACATTAAGAATAAAATGGATGGTTTCAAAACCATCCATTTTATTTAACTTGTTTTTTCGTTCTTTGTCAATATTTTGCGAGACTTTAGCGAATAGTTATACGTTGATCTGTCGCAATTGCCAAACCTAAGGCTTGAGAAATACACTTTTTTCTGCCGTGCTTTTGCAGTATTTTAATCAAATCGTTAATTATTCCTCCCAATCATATTCCTAAAAGTTTAAGGCGTCAGAGGCACTAGATCGGGTATGCCGTCGCCATTTTGATCACCTTGAGGCGTCAGCGGCACAACATCGGGCAAACCGTCGCCATTCTGATCGTTGCTGGTTGCGGGATTTTGATTTCCTTCCGGGGTCAAAGGCACGAGGTCGGGCAAGCCATCGCCGTCCTGGTCGTTGGAGGAGGAAGTGTTATCGCCCGGTTTCCACTCGGAAGTTAGCACAATGCGCAAGGGTTCTTGTTTATCGCAACTTAAACCCTTAAGATTGCCCTCCGCGTCATAAAGGTTTTTCAACTCCGCCGGCAGATTGTATTGTTGCGCCATTTCCCGCACTTTTTTGGTTGCTTCCTTGTAAGCGGCCATTCCTTCTTCTGAAGGCTCGAAGGAAATAACGGCTCCATTTTGACCATTATCTCGGATAAGTTTACCGCTGCCCACCATTTGGATTCCAGGCGCGATCGTTTCCGTGGATTCGGGTGTATAGGTCTCTGACCAGTGCCAGTTGCTATCAGGCGAAATGTGTAAAGCTTTCGCTGTTTGTTCTGGTCCAGCAAGGCTGGATTGATAATTGCCCGCTCGTGCTGCCCAAATTGGAAAGCTTTCACCCTCGCGAATCCCCGCTAAAGAAAAGGTGGTCAACATCAGATCCGTGGATTTTCCCTTAACATTATGCATTGGGATGTCAAGTAAGTAATAAGAATCAATCGTACGCGACTCTTTATGTATCAGGGCATCTAGGTCGGTATCAGTGGTGTAATACTGATAGACGCGCCAATCCGTGCGCCAGGCAGGTTCGCCAACGGCGGCATCGTCCGTATGAAGTCCTTCCGAAAGAACCATTGTTTTTGACTGCGCGCTTTCCTGAAAAAATCCGCCGGCTAAGTTCATATTAAAAGTGCAGCCATAAGAGTCTGATTGGCGGATGATATATTTTCCTGAAGTCTTTTCCTCTTCGCAATCGTTCGTGAACGCCTTTTCAGTCTTCAGCGCCAAGTCTGGGTAAGGAAAAAATTGCATCATCTGCCAAGCCGTAACCAAATCCGTCAAAGCGTCCGGCGTTTCGTTCGGGCAATAATCTTGAATTACTTTATTGGTTAATTCTTCGGCAATTTGGGAAGCGCGCTCCCAGCTGGCATCGTTATATTGCTTGGCTTTGCCTGTGGCATCATCAACCGCGATTTTGCTCATCTCCGCCTCGAATTCTTGATACATACTTTGATTTTCAGGATCCTTAAAAGTGAATTCGAACCCATTGGGCGTTCCGCCGCCGACATAACTCGCGTGCGTTAATACGGTTTGATAGACGTTGTTCCCGAGATTTATCGTCGGCAGCCACTCCCATTCTTTTTTCACAGTATCCCAGTAACCCAAGGCAAAATCCTTTTTTGGCGCTTCATTTAAAGTGATTTTAAAAATGAGTCCGCGCTTGAAATCTTTTTCACTAATTGAAATTTCAAATAAACCCCCGATCACCCCTTGGGGCCAGATGGATTCCGCGGCTTCCTTGATTGTGATTTTCGGTTTTTTTGTAAAAGCCGCTTGGGGAACAATAAGCTCCGCCTTGCCGCCCGCGGCGCTAGCCTGAAGAATATCGGGACGATCCGCCGCGCTTTGTTCACTAGCGCCCCGTTCCAAGAGGGCGGAAATCATAATCCCCGGATTAGGCAAGAAGAAAAGGAAGGAAGAGGCAACCAGCCAAAGCACAAGGAGCACTCCGGGTAAACAAAATAAAGCCACCAAGAGAATAATTAATTTTTTGTGGGATTTTTTGGGTGGAGCGGGGGAGGGGGTGTTTGCCACTGGCGGGGCAGGCGGATTAGGCGGGACAGGGGGTAAGTTTTGTGTTTCCATGTTTTTGTGTTTATTTGCTAATTTTATTTTTGTGAAAAGTGCTAAAATTTTTGGATTCTTTTAGATTTTATGAATCTTACTTGAACTATTTTCAAGTCCCGCAGTTGAATGCAGGATAAATTCCAGAGCGCGTCAGCTTTGCTGGCACGCCGTTTAAATTCTTAATTAAAGAATATCACAATTCGTAAACAATTGCATCTTTTAAAGACTGATTTTTGAAATCTGTCTTTTCTCCTATTTTTTGCCTTCTATTTTAAGCCGGTGGCATTTTTAGAGATTTCGGAGAGCTTTTGATGAGAATAGATTTTTTTAGTAATAAAATAAAAAGGTGAGGGCTGAAAAACCTTCACCTTCGCGTTCTTAAACTTACACGGGTTTGACCTGCGTAAGTTTTTATTTCTCTTCGGTTTGAATCTCGCGAAGCAACTTATAATAAGGTCCCGTAATTTGTGCTGGTAGATCATTGTAATTAAAATCAAACGACCCATTGGTGCCAAGCTTTCCATAGATGGGCTTCAATGAAGCAATAAACCCCTTTACTTTGGGTCGCAAAGATAGATCGGAAATCGCCCGGTAGATGATTCCCCGCCAGCGGCGCACTGTCTTTTTCGGCAGAACGATTTTACTATTGCCTTCCTTATCTTTGATAATCCGCAGACCGGTAATAAGTGGCGCTTCGTGAATAATACCGCGGTGCGACACCTTTTTGGCATTGGGTTTAAAACCGTATTTTTCAATAGTCTCGTAAAATTTTCCTTGAACATCTTCAGGAATTGGCTTTTGCGCTGACACCACAATATTATCAACATACATTCCCGCTTCAAATCGGAATTTGTCTTGACGTTTATTGTCAGCGAGGAAAACAAAGAATGGGGACGGACACAGCGAACAAAGTTCGCTAAAAAATCCGCTTTCTGTTAAATAGATATAAAACAGAAAAGGCGCGGTGGGCGTGCCTTGCGGCAAAATATAGTTCCAGGTTGTCAACTTGATAATGAGCTCGGTGAGCGCCTTGGCAATTTTTGCCTTACCGGCCAGAAGCCACCGGTCATCGTCTTCAAACAGCCAGCCGTCCAATATACTTGAAGCCCTGTAAAAGAAGGAAAAACTTAAATGTTTCTTTGCGTCTTCAAGGTCCCGAGCATAGGAAGATATTTCATCCTCTTCTTTTATAAGCTTCATTCTTTCTGTAAGTGCTCGGCAATGGCTAACATCAAGCTCGTATGCTTCTAGTTCGCTGATTATCCGGTTGAAAACAATCTCTTCTAAATTCCGGACGCTCGTTGACGGAAAGGCATCTGCCAAATCTAACTGCCAAAACCATTTAGCGTCTTTGTGGCGATGAGCATGCCATACGTAAGACGTTAATTCTCCTCCCGGATACAAGCCATATAGACCATCGTGAAGCATATTCCACATTTTGTGAAGAAATCTTCGGAGGATTTTTTTCTGTATCGCTTTCAGTTCTTCAGATGGAATAAAAAGAGTGCGAAAACCGTCTGATTTCTTCGGAACTTCAAGTACACGATAATCCGGCGTGAGCAATGATATGCGGCAGACATCTACCTTTAATATACTAGCTAAAACCGCTTCAGCCTTTGGCAAGCCAAATTGCTGGAGCATTTCGGCTTCTCTTTCTTCTCGCGATTTTCGCACTTTACTTCCCTCCTTTTTGAAATTGGGAACGAACAAAAGTGTGGGGACTCATTTTTGCACAGCTTCTTGATTTCCGCTGAAAATAGCGCAATTTTACAACCAGCCGTCAGATACTGACGACCGCCGTACTTTGGTTGGAGTTAACCGCCCAGCTTGTACGATTTATTCAAGCCGCGTTTGACCCCACTGGTTTCAGCATATCGCTATAAAGATAATTTGACAAGTAGAAATAAAAAAGGCGGCATATGAAGCGCGTCCCCTGAAGTTTTGGATGGATAATATTATAATTCCCGAAGTAAAGTGATCTGGTTTGTGGAAAGTTTGGTCAAAGGCAAATGGTTTTATTGGTTTAATTTTAAGAGTTTTTTGTAATTTTAGTTTAATCGGTTTTTTCATTCTCTAACTTTTCTGGCCAAGGATAAGGCATTGACTCTGAAATTGGTATTTGCTTTATTTTCCCTTCTTCTTCCATAATAACCACAACATCTAGTCCTGAGCGCAAGCTGCTTTCGTAAATCAGTTGCTTGCAGATATGGCAATTTGGTCCGGTAATCGCCACAATATCCTTTTCGCCGTGAATAGCGGCGTGAGCCAACGCCGTTGCTTCCGAATGCATAGTTAAAGTTTCCGTGTCTGAAAGATAAGAAACGCCAGTATAGATATTTCCTTTTTTTGTCATCAAGGCAACGGCATACCCATCGCCACTTTTGGGATAAGTATTTTTCAACGCTTCATTGCTTAACCTTAAAAGATTTTTACATTCTTCATCGGTTAGCTCGTAGTATGTTTTGTTGCCTAAAGTTTTTGCTTTCATAATTGTTTTGCGGCGCTTGTCCGCAGGGAGGAGAGCATAAGTGGGGTGCGGAACAAAGCGGAACAGAGTAGGTTCAGAATGAATCCACACATTAGAATTTAATTATTACTATACTTCTGTCATCCTTGGATTTAGTTGATTTATATTTTTTCCATTTATCTGGATCTTCTTTTTCAACTTTTTCAAAAATTTTTTCCCATGCTTCAATTGAAACTTCTTGAGGTATATCGAAATAACCATCAGTAAATAGTTCAATTATTTTTATTTTATCTTGATTATATTCAAAAATTTTTACAAATTTAGATGGTGTTTTAGTGCCATCAATGACTCCATAACCAAGAAGTTCTTGAGGATTGTTTTGATATTCAAATTGTTTTAAAAGTAAAGGCATTATGTGCTCTCTGCTCCCTTTAATATCATTTGTTTCTCTAATATATTTTGCTCTTTCTTCTGAATTATCAATATCAATCTGTTTTGTTTCCTGATAAACTTCAGTTCCATTAATCCTCATGCCTGAATCTCCTAAATAGGTGATTATTATTTTATTATTAATGAGCCTTACGCAAATAAATCCACAGGTAAACCTATGTTTTGGGTCTTTAGTTTCTTCCAAAATTTTTAATTTGCCATATAATTCCTTGGTTTTTTGGTTAAGATAATTGACTAATTCAATTCCATTTAGATTAGCTGATAAGCACTCATTTACGACAATTCGAGAAACAAGTTCTCCTCCTGTTTTGTCATTATATTTTTTGCCACTTTTATCTGTGGCGCCATCGGCTATAGCAAAACAATTCTTATTATAGGCAAAATAATCTTCATTTCTATCTCTGGTTTTTCCTTTTGAAAAAGTTCGAACTTGCGCCATGATTTTTTGTTTCAGAGAAATGCGATTAAATTAGAAGCGAGGTTCATTCTCAATTTCACTTAACAATTTTTAAATGCACTTATTTAAAATCCACGCACTAAGGAAAAGCTTAGTGCGGGAAAAACTGCCCGCAAAATCCGCGATGTTTAGGTTCGTCGGGGATGTCTGCCTTAGGTCATTCAGGCGTTCGTCCCGAGGACTCAGCCCCGAGGGACTCTGATGAGTCTTTAAGACCCGAAGAGCGGACGGTCTCGCACACCCCCGCCCTCGCTTTCATAAATTACTAAAATTTTAACCTTTTTCTTAACTCCGTAGACGACAAAAGTTTTTTCGACCATTCTTTGTAATGTCTAGTATCTTCAATTAGTCCACCATGATAAACCTGCATGTAAACAAGATTGTTCTCGTAGAAGATTTTTTCCTCGCCTTCTACAAATCCTCTTTTTTTTGTAAATCTGTTTCTATACAAAAACTTATTTTCTCGGAAACCGTCTAATCCTCGGTGAGTTGTTTTTCCTGCTCCTGCACGCAATGCCTTTTTCAGAAAATCAAAGACCACTTTTGGCCCTAATTTTCTACCTGCGCCTATAAGGATTCCATAGTAGTTAACTCCGTATATAGGATGCTTCCGATAGAAAGTTATTGTTTGCCCCATATTCAACTCTTCTCCGCTATAGCGGTCAATCACTACATAAGGTCCTTTCCGGTAGGTTATAACCTTAAACCAAGGCAAAAATGGGTCCAAAAATTTCTGTGGGCTTCCGCCGTAACCTTTGGTTTTATCTTCTCTCAAAGATATTTCTCGTAATTTTTTTAAATGATTTTGTAGGTTTTTACTCATATTTAAGTAATTCCTTTGGTTCAACACCAAGTGCTTTCGTCATTTTTTTAATAGTGAGTAAGGAAGGGTTTCTCTTACCTCGTTCTAGTCTGCTTATATATATAACTTTGGTGGACGCTAAGCGTTCTTGCCATGTACTACACATACAGCACTCTTTAGTCGGGGATGTGGGACTTGAACCCACGGCCTCGCGCACCCCATGCGCGCGCGCTAGCCAACTGCGCCAATCCCCGTAATTGTAATTTTCAATTTTTAATTTCTAATTTTCAATCAATTTTTAATAATTCAATTTTTAATTTCAAAAAGGGTTAAATTTTTTTCTTAACCATAAAGTAGTAAATCAGCGCGCCGAGCCAGTAGGTGAACACCAGAACCAAGACCCAGACAATTTTTTCATTTTCTTTTGCGGTTGGAAAATCTCTTTTTAGAAGGTCAACGAGCATCCAAATCCAAAAAATCGCTCCGCCGATAAAGAATAGAGCGATTACGCTCCAGATGAAGAAGACAAAAATAATTGGTAGGAAGAAAAGGGGGAGGGGGTTGAAGCTTAGAATAGTTTTCATAAATAAATTGATTTATTTAGAAAATTATGATAAGATAAGCTGTTCTTTTGTGTCGTTCCTTGAATCTACATTTTTCTCATTTTTTGCGAAAGGAGTTTTAAGAATGTCAGCGGAATATTTAGACTTGGTGGCTACGGGGTTGGTAAGGGAAGAACTGAGCTCTGATTATCGCGATCATCTTCCGGAAGCGCTTCTGGATTTAGTGGAGAAGCCCTTTTATTGTTTCATTCCCGATGGTTTTGCTTTTGGCAGTGTGGGCGGCGCGGCGGTAATTGACGAAATTTACATTGATTCCGAGCATAATGTCTACATTTTTTCTGAAGGTTTTTCCACTTGGAGGGGGTTTTTCTTTCCCGCCTTGAAATTTCCCTGTCGCGGGAAGAGATGGCAGTTTGTGTATCATACAAGTCCCTTTGGCGCGGAAGAGCAGAGGCTTTCTTCAGATGTTCATTTCGGCGATCAGCCAAAGATGGAAATCTATGAATCGAAAGACATTCAGGGATTAGGAAATAATCTTTCTCGGCGTTATTTCTATTGCCTTTATCGGCTTTCTATTTCGGGTAAAACGATTGCGGGAATGTTCCGAAGCCGCGTGACGCAGGTGGCGTGCGATGGAGAGCATGGGCATCTGCTCTTAAATTTCGCGCCTAAAATCCAGAAGCCCACAATGTTTTTCCAATATTTAAGTTTATACAAAGGAAGCAATCCTCATATGAGTTTGTGCTATTATTATTCTCCCTATTTAGAAAAACCTTTTGAGGAGGACGTGGAAATTCATTTTTATACTCTCGCAATTTAACCCTAATAAAAATAGGGTTTTTTTTATCCCGCACCTTTAGAAGAATACCCTGCCAGTCTAGTTAGCGATGATGAATGAGTATCAAAAAGGTCCTTATCTTCCGAGGTCTTTATACTCCGCTAAGTAAAGGTGCAGGATTTATTTTACCTTTGCCATTGTTTTGACACATTTCGCGCAAGCTAAAATTTGCTTGTCTTTCAAAGTAATTTTTTGCAAATTTAATTTTTGCATTCTTTTGGTCGCGATATTGGAATGGCTGCGGGTGTAACCCATGCGGGGTTTGCGTCCGCAAATCTGGCAGAACATCATAAAATTATTCTTTTATAGAGTAAGATACTAAAGTTAAATTAACATTCTTTTGCCCAATTTGCAAGGCTTATTCCTTTATGTTAAAATAAAGACTATCTTTCTTCGCTTTTTAATTATTTTTTTATTTGATGTTTTTATTTTCTTTTTTATCTGAACCGATTGTGTTTTTGGCTTGGCTGGTCGCGATGGCAATTTCGGTAACCCTCCATGAATTTGCCCACGCCCTCTCCGCCTATCTTCAGGGGGACGCAACCGCAAAATACAGCGGACGCTTGAGCCTCAATCCCTTAAAACATCTTGATTTATGGGGGACATTGATGCTGCTTTTGGTTGGTTTTGGCTGGGGTAAGCCCGTGCCTTACAATCCTTACAATTTAAGAAACCAGAAGTGGGGACCCTCTATTGTCGCTCTCGCGGGTCCGGGAGCCAATCTTTTTTTGATTCTTTTTTTTGGTTTGATCCTAAAAATATTGGTGGTGGGCGGAGTTTTAGATGTGGGCAATATGCTCTATATTTTGATAGAAATGATTATTATTTTAAACGCGGTTTGGTTTACGTTTAATCTTATTCCGATTCCCCCTCTGGATGGTTCTAAATTGCTTTTTGCGATTTTGCCTCGCCGTTTTGACCATTGGAAAATATTTCTGGCTGTAAGAGGTCCTTTGATTCTAATCTTTTTGATTATTTTGGATCGCCTGCTTAATTTTTCTTTGTTGGAATCGCTTTTCAATTTGGTAATCCGCGTTGTGGCGGGTATGTTTGGGTTATCTCTATTATAGGATTTGACTCTTATATTTTCTTATGCTATTTTTGATATAGGATTCGCTTTTTTAGCGCAAGGTTTTAGTTTACCTTTTATAATTTTTGAATCCACTATCTATTTTTTATGCCCACCATTTCCCAATTAGTGCGCAAAGGGCGCAAAACTAAAATAAGGAAATTTAAAACGCCGGCTCTGCATCGGACTTTTAATGCTATTCGCCGTCGGGGAAGAATGGAACCTATTGGCAGTCCATTTAAAAGAGGGGTTTGCGTTAAGGTTTTTACCACTACTCCCAAAAAACCAAACTCGGCTTTGCGCAAGGTAGCGAGAGTGCGTTTGACTAATGGAATGGAAGTGGCCGCTTATATTCCGGGCGAGGGCCATAATCTACAGGAACACTCTATAGTTTTAATCCGCGGCGGCAGAGTGAAAGATTTGCCCGGCGTGCGTTATCACGTTGTGCGGGGGATTTTAGACACGGAAGGCGTGCAAGGTCGCAAACAAGGTCGCTCCCGCTACGGCGCCAAGAAGATAAGCGAGACAAAGAAAGAAGAATAATCTTAATTCACTTTTTACTTTTAACTTTTTTATATCGTGCCTCGGAGAAAAAGAAAATTCAAAAGAGATATTTTACCTGATCCAAAGTATAGCAGCGTTACGGTCGCGCGCTTTGTTAATCATTTGATGGAGAGAGGAAAGAAATCCGTAGCAGAGGGAATACTTTATCGCGCTTTGGATATTGTGGCGGAGAAAACCAAGAAAGATTCCTTGGAGATTTTTGATTTAGCGCTTAAAAATGTAGCTCCGGTTTTAGAAGTGAAATCCAAAAGAATTGGAGGGGCGAATTATCAAATTCCCGTGGAGGTGAGGATGCCGCGCAAGATGACTCTTGCGATGCGTTGGATTATCGGTGTTGCTCGCTTGCGCAAAGGAAAGCCAATGGCTGAAAAACTCGCTGAGGAACTCATTACCGCGTCCAAGCGCGAAGGCGAGGCAATGCGGAAACGGGAAAATATTCAAAGAATGGCCGATGCCAATCGTGCCTTTGCCCATTTCGCTTAATTATTTAAGGTTTCCCGTAAAAGCGAAGCTTTTATGGGTATCTTATAAAAGGGGGATTTTAAAAAAATTAAAAAGAAAAAAATGAAACAGAGAATCTTATCTTGCCTCTCCGCAAGCGTGGTCGCGCTCGCGGGGAACACTGCCTTAGCGCAATCTACAAGTTATGATTATGAAAATACCGTCGGAAATACCGTCGCGACGGGCATGGGTGTTGGACTGATAATTTTCTGGATTGTGGGTATGATTATTGGCTTGTTGCTTTTCATCTTGTGGATTTTGATGCTCATTGACTGCATTAAGCGGGATTTTTCCCAAAAGACTTTGTGGATTATTCTCCTCATTGTTTTGGGTTGGATTGGTGCCGTGGCTTACTACTTTGCCGTCAAAAGAAAGAACATTACTGGCGGACCGGCGACTCCTTCGCAAACTACGCCACCTCAAGCATCTTCTGAACCTCAATCACCACCATCTTCTCCTGCCGCGCCTACGGTTTAATTGATGTTTAAACAGAAAGAGGATAAATTTTGAGGTAATGGCGGGTTTTATAGAATTTTAAAATTCTTGAGTTTTTTGAATTGATTTTCGGATTGACCTTGTTAGAAACACGCCCCGCAACTGGGCTAGTGGTTGGGTTTTATGTTCCGCATGAGTTTTGATGGGATTGACTTTTTGGTACTTATCGGTTAAATTATCTTTTGGGTATTTTTGTTTTGCAAAAAATTTAAATTGCAACTTTTAACTTTTTCAGCCCAAGGCTGATCGGCCTCGGGCCGAAACTTTTCACTTTTAACTTATCTTTCGTGCCTCGTCTGACACCTATAGAGAGAATTCGCAACATCGGCATCATTGCTCATATTGATGCCGGAAAGACAACCGTTTCGGAACGGATTCTTTATTATACGGGTAAAAAACACAAAGTAGGGGAGGTACATGAAGGAAAAGCAGAAATGGATTGGATGGCGCAAGAAAAAGAAAGGGGTATTACTATTACTTCCGCGGCAACTACTTGCGCTTGGAAGGCGGGAGCGAAGGGCGAGATCCATCAGATTAATTTAATTGATACGCCGGGACATATTGATTTCACGGCCGAGGTGCAACGTTCTTTGCGCGTGTTGGACGGCGGCATTGTGGTTTTTGACGGTGTGGCGGGCGTAGAGCCGCAATCGGAAACCGTTTGGCATCAGGCGGAGAAATTTCAGGTGCCGCGGATGTGCTTTATTAATAAAATGGACCGCACCGGCGCTGATTTTAAAGCTGACCTTAGTTCCATTCGCGAACGGCTGACCAAAGATATTGCCGTGATTCAGATTCCTATCGGAGAGGAAGACAAATTTGAAGGCGTGATTGATTTAATTAAAAATAAAGCCATTTATTTTAAAGGGGACTTGGGCGAAAAGTTAGAGGAAGGGGAGATTCCCCCTGCTTGGGCAGAGGAGGCTAAACAATATCGGCAAGAGATGGTGGAAAAGATTGCCAGCGAGGATGATGTTTTAATTGAAAAGTTTTTGGAGGGCGGGGAAATTACAGAAGAAGAATTAAAGAAAACTTTGCGCCAAGCAACAATCGCGGGCAGACTGGTACCGGTGCTTTGCGGTTCGGCTTTAAAAAATAAAGGGATTCAGCCTCTGCTTGACGCCGTCATCTTTTATCTTCCTTCTCCCTTAGACTTGCCTCCTGTTGCCGGATATGAGCCTAAGGTATTAATAGAGCAGGGTGAGCGAGCGGAAAAATCCGAAGAGCGCAAGGCGGATGACAACGCACCTTTTGCCGCTCTCGCTTTTAAGATTGCCAGCGATCCTTTCGTGGGCAAGCTGATCTTTTTTCGCATTTACTCCGGCCATTTAGAGGCTGGATCTTATATTTTAAACACTTCTTCCGGCAAGAAAGAGAGATTGGGAAGGATTTTAAGAATGCACGCGAATCATCGGGAAGAAGTAAAGGAGATGTTTACCGGCGAAATCGCCGCCGCGGTGGGTTTAAAAGAGACCACCACCGGCGATACCTTATGCGATTCTGATCATCCCATTGTCTTGGAAAAGATTACTTTTCCCGAGCCCGTGATTTCCATTGCCATTGAACCAAAGACCAAAGCCGACCAAGAGAAGATGGGTTTATCCTTGCACACTCTATCGGAAGAGGATCCCACTTTTCGCGTGCGGAGCGACGAAGAGACGGGCCAGACGATTATTTCAGGAATGGGAGAATTGCATTTGGATATTATTGTGGATCGGATGAAAAGAGAATTTAATGTCGCGGCTAATGTCGGCAAGCCTCAAGTCGCTTATCGCGAAACCATCCGCAAGAAGGCGGAGGCAGAAGGAAAGTATATCCGTCAGTCAGGAGGCCGCGGTCAATATGGTCATGTTTGGTTGCGCGTGGAGCCCCTCCCAAGCGGCAAGGGCTTTGAATTTGTGAACGCGATCAAAGGCGGCGTCATTCCTCAAGAATTTATTCCCGCAGTGGGAAAAGGCGTCAAGGAAGCGTTAGGGAACGGAGTGCTCGCGGGTTATCCAGCGGTGGATCTTTCGGTTACGCTTTATGACGGTTCATTTCACGAGGTGGACTCTTCGGAAGCCGCTTTTCACATCGCGGGTTCTATCGCGGTGCAGGAGGCGGTGAGGCGAGCGGATGTTCACCTTTTGGAACCGATTATGAAGATAGAAGTGGTGACGCCAGAGAAATTTATGGGTGATGTGATTGGCGATTTGAATTCCAGGCGCGCTCATATCGCGGAGATGTCGGACCGCGGGCAGGCAAAGGTTATTGACGCGCTTGTTCCCTTGGCAGAAATGTTTGGTTATGCTACGATATTAAGATCTTTAACCCAGGGTCGCGCTAATTACACAATGGAATTTGATCATTACGCGGAGGTGCCGCGCCACGTCGCGGAACAGATTATTGGGGAGAAGAGCGAGAAGAAATAACTATGTTTAAAAATATGCCTGATTTCAAAAAGATTGCCGAGACGCTCAAGGAAAAAAATACCCGAGAACGTTATGTAATTGTGGAGAGTGGAGAGCCGAGGTGGGTAGTTTTGAGTATGCAGGATTACGAAGATTTAACCCGAAAAAAAGACGCGGTTCACGATCAAGAAGATCAAATAGTTGTTGAAGAGAAAATTGAGGAGGAACTTGCCTCTTATCAAGCCGAGACAGAACAAGAAGAAGGAATGATGTCCAAAGGCGCTTCAGCAGAAATTCAAGAACCCGAGTTTTATTTTGAGATAGTAGAGGAGAAAGAGGTGCCAGGGTGCTCGGATTTATCCACAACTTCGGAAGCAAAGAGGAAAATGGAATGGAATGATATTCCATTTTAAGGGAAGGGCTAAGATTAGGCAAAAAATAAGAAACTCTTTTTATTTTTGGCTAAAATTAGGCAAAAACAGTTGAAGATTTAGGATAGAAACAACCCTTCTTGACATTGAGAGCAATTTGGTTTAAAATGATTTTAGATTTGCATCCTTCCAAGTATGGATGGCGGATTTCAAGCCTCATAAAAAAATTAATACTGCACCCTCTTTCATATTTTTTAAGAAGAGGGCAGAAATGAAACAAATGACGGAAAAATTTGAACGCACTAAACCCCATGTGAATGTGGGTACGATTGGTCACGTTGACCATGGTAAAACTACCTTGACTGCCGCGATATTGAAATGCCTTGCGGCGGCAGGATTTAAAGCCCAGCAAAAATCAGTAGATCAGATTGACAACGCGCCGGAAGAAAAGGAGCGGGGGATTACAATTGCCACCGCCCATGTGGAGTATGAATCAGAGAAAAGGCATTATGCCCATGTTGATTGTCCGGGTCATGCTGACTATATTAAAAATATGATTACGGGCGCGGCGCAGATGGATGGAGCAATTTTGGTTGTTTCCGCCGCTGATGGTCCGATGCCTCAAACGCGGGAGCATATTTTACTTGCTCGTCAGGTAGGCGTGCCCAATATCGTCGTCTTTTTGAATAAAATAGATATGGTGGATGAAAAGGAATTAATAGATCTTGTGGAGGAGGAAGTGCGGGAGCTTTTAACTAAATATGAATTTGATGGGACAAATATATCCGTGATCAGAGGGAGCGGATTGAAAGCTTTAGAGTGCGGTTGCGGCAAGAAGGAATGCGAGTGGTGCGGTCCTATATTGGAACTGGTAAAAACAATGGATGAAAAAATCCCCGAGCCTGTCCGCGAGACAGACAAGCCTTTTCTAATGGCTGTGGAAGATGTTTTTTCCATTGAGGGCCGGGGAACGGTGGTGACAGGAAAAATTGAACGCGGTATTGTCAAATTAAACGACGAGGTGGAGATAGTAGGCATTAAACCGACCCAGAAGACAGTAGTGACAGGCATTGAGATGTTTAATAAAACTCTAGACGAAGGTCGTGCCGGAGATAACGCGGGTATCCTTTTGCGAGGGACCAAGAAAGAAGATGTGGCGCGGGGACAGGTGGTGGCGAAACCGGGCTCAATTACTCCTCATACCGAGTTTGAAGGAGAGGTTTATGTGCTCACTAAAGAGGAAGGAGGACGGCACACCGCCTTTGCGAAAGGTTACAAACCCCAACTCTATATTCGCACTACTGATGTGACAGGCGAACTCTTTTTGCCTGAAGGGACGGAGATGGTTATGCCCGGCGATACTATAACCTTGAAGGTAAAACTTATTGCTCCGGTGGCTTTGGAAGAGAAACAACGTTTCGCAATCCGCGAGGGTGGACATACAGTTGGAGCAGGGTTTGTAATGAAAATTATCAAGTAATTTTAAAATACCTATTACCCCTCCCATCTTTTGGGGGTAAGTCCATTTAAAATGGCTACTCAAAGCAGTAGAGAGATAACGGAGGAGGAAGCTTCTTCCCCCAGAATTCGCATTAGGATTAAGGCTTATGACCATAAGGTAATTGACGAGTCTGCTCGTCAGATTGTGGAAACAGCGGAACGGACAGGGGCTATTGTTTCTGGTCCCGTGCCTTTGCCGATTGAAAAGACACGTTACACAGTAATGCGTTCCCCTTTTGTTCATAAAGATTCCCGGGAACAATACGAAATGCGAGTCCACAAAAGATTGATTGATATCAATAAGCCCACACCTAAAACAGTAGACGCCTTGATGGATTTGAATTTACCCGCGGGTGTTGATGTAGAGATTAAAATGTAAGATACTCTTTTTTTCCGCGAATAGAAAGGGGAAGGTATTTTCTTTTTTGGGTGTATCTTTTTGGAGACGGATTCTGTTATTCATATCTTTGATTATATTTATAGATCTTTTGCAAAATAATCCTTTCTCCTGTAATTGCCAGATTTCGGGCAAAAGATTATTTCGCGAAAGGTCTTAAGTTATTTTTTCCATTATTAAAAATAGGAGCTGAATCAAAAGCCAGCTATTTCAATCCTGCGCGATGGGTTTTTCATGGAGTCCGCAAGCTTTCATGGTATTCCTTTATAGGATACTCTTCTTAACGCGGGGTAAAGGATTTTTTCTCCAGCCACCCTTTTTTTAAGGAGAAGGGGAAGGGCGAAGAATCTCGAAAACCGGGAGTTTTTTCAAAAACCGGTGAGCTCTTTCACTCCTTACTTTTAAGGTAAAAGTGAAGGATGAGGGGGCGAGAACAAAACTGGTTTTTGGCAAAACTTTCGGTTTTTGTTTTAAATTGCCATTCTCTATGCCAAAATTTATCCTAGGACGAAAATTAGGAATGACTCAGATTTTTGACCAAAAGGGAAAAATAATTCCCGTTACTGTTATAGAAGCGGGTCCTTGTTTTGTATCAGCGATTCGTACACCGGAAAAACATGGCTATTCCGCTTTACAGCTTAATTTTACCCTCAAGGTTCATAAAGGGCTTAAAAAGCATCCCAAGAAGAATGATATTCTGCTGCGGGAGTTTCGCTTGCCAGAAGCAGAAGCAAAGAAGTATAAAGTGGGAGACCAAATCGCGGTTGCGAGTTTTCAAGAGGGGGAACAAGTTAAGACCGCGGGAGTGAGCCATGGGAAGGGTTTTCAAGGCGTGGTGAAAAGATGGGGATTTAAAGGTTCGCCGGCTACCCATGGCCATAAGCACGATGAGAGAGCGCCAGGTTCAATCGGCGCCACATTTCCGGAAAAAGTCATCAAGGGGATGAGGATGGCTGGTCGGATGGGCGGAAAGAGAATTACAGCGAAAGGACTGACCATTATTAATATTGATGCTGGGAATAATTTGATGGCGGTAAAGGGGGCGGTGCCGGGCGTTAGGGGAGGTTTAGTGGAAGTGAGGGGCGAGGAATAAAGCTAAAATTATGAAATTACCAATTTACAATTTAGATGGCAGTAAGTCCGGTAAGTTTGTCAATCTCGCGCCAGAAATTTTTGGCGTGGCAGTGAATCCAGTTTTAGTGAATCAGGCTGTGGTGGCTCAACGCGCGAAGAGTCGCCATCCTATTGCCCATACGAAGACGCGGTCCGAGCGCCGCGGCGGCGGAGCGAAACCCTGGAAACAGAAAGGAACGGGGCGGGCGAGAGCAGGTTCCCGCCGCAGTCCCTTATGGCGCAAGGGAGGAATAGTTTTTGGGCCGAGAAATGAAAGAAATTTTACAAAGAGGATCAATAAGAAAGCAAGACGCAAAGCTATTCTGATGGTTCTTTCCAATCGGGTGAAGACGGGCGATGTTGTTGTCGTTAAAGAGTTGAAGATTCCAGAAGTTCGGACGAAGCAAATGGCTATCTTCCTTGAAAAATTTCCTTTACAATCCAAGCCCTTGATTTTACTTTCTGAAAAAGACGAAAAAATTCGCAGGGCGAGCCGTAATTTATCCTCTCTCAAGGTTTTATCCGCGAACAGTTTAAATGTGGTTGACCTTTTGGATCGCAATTGTATTTTAATGCCCCTCGCAGCAGTAAAAATCATTGAGAAAACCTACTCTTCAAATATTGCAAATTCCACCCCCCACCTTTTAAAAAAAGCGAGTGACGCTCCACTGGTTCGGCAGGCTTACCATCCTATGGTTCGGCAGGCACTTCGGCCATGAGGGCTTCGACTGAGCTCAGCCGAATGTCCTTAGTGCCGAATAGCTCACTGTTCTAGAAATCCCATTATAAAAAGGATGCCTCGGGTGTGTGAATCCGTGAAACTTCATAAGTTATAAGAATTATGCCTCTCTCAAGAAGGAAAAAAATTAAAACTCCGGCAGTTAGGAAGGTCCGAGGAAGCAAGGTTAAAGCTTTCAAGACAACCCCTCATCAGAAGAAAAGACAAGTTTCACCTAGAAACCAAACTTTTAGGGTTTTAAAACAGCCTCGCGTGACAGAGAAAGGGACCATCCTTCAAGCCCTCAATCAATATATATTTGAAGTGAATTTAAAGGCGAACAAAAATGAAGTTAAAAAGGCGATTGAAGAATTATATGAAGTGAAGGTCGTGAAAGTGAATATTATTAATTTTATGGGCAAGCAAAGGAGATATGGCCGTATCCAAGGCAAAACGAGAGCGTGGAAAAAGGCGATTATAACTTTGCGGCAGGGGGATACGATTAAATTGTTTGAAGGAGTATAAGGATCAGCAACAAATAACAAGCTTAAAAAGTTTATGAAATTTTATAAACCTACTACGCCGGGGAGAAGACAAATGACAGGGAGCGATTTTTCCGATCTAACGCGGGGCAGAAAACCGACAAAAAAATTGGCGGCGGGTTTAAAGCAAAAGGCAGGCAGGGATCGATTGGGTCATATTTCGATTCGGCACCGCGGCGGAGGTCATAAGAGGACATACCGCCTTATTGATTTTAGGCAGGACAAGTTTGATATACCGGGGAGAGTTGCTTCCATTGAATATGATCCCAACCGTACGGCATGGATTGCTTTGATTCACTATGCCGATGGAGAAAAACGTTATATTCTTGCCCCTCAAAGAATAAAGGCGGGGGATATGGTTTTAGCAAGCCAGAAAAAGATTGAAGCGCGGGTAGGCAACCGGATGCCTCTTGCTGAAATTCCTGACGCGAGTCCTGTTCACAATTTAGAGTTAAACCCAGGGCGGGGTGGTCAAATCGTGCGGGCGGCAGGCGGGAGCGCGATCTTAATGGGTAAGGAAGGAAAATACGCCCAGATTAAACTCCCCTCGGGAGAGATCCGCAATATTTTAAAAACTTGTTTAGCCAGCATGGGTAGTTTAAGCAATCCAGAACATGATAATATTAATATAGGCAAAGCAGGACGCACGCGTTGGTTGGGGATCAGACCCACAGTAAGGGGGAAAGCGATGAATCCAGTAGATCATCCTCATGGCGGAGGGGAGGGTAACCAGCCGATTGGTTTAAAATATCCCAAGACTCCTTGGGGCAGACCAGCTTTGGGGGTGAAAACGCGGCGGAAGAAGAAATACTCGGACAGATTGATTGTGAAGAGGAGAAGATAGTGTAAAATTTTAAATTCTAAATTTTAATTCAATTTTAAAATCCTAATTTTAAATTTTAAAACCAAGGGAAATAAGAAAGGGTTTTAAAATTAAAAAATTTAAAATTTGGATTTGATTGAAAATTTCAAATTAGAAATTTTCATAGATAATAGCCCTTGTAATTAAATTTTACCAAAATTCAAGTTCAAAAATTATGTCAAGGTCTCTTAAAAAGGGTCCCTTCTGCGATCCTAAACTGCTTGCTAAAATCAGAAAGCTGAAAGCCGGAGAAAAAACCATTATTAAAACTTGGTCGCGAGACTCAATAATTTTTCCAGAGATGGTGGGTTTTACTATTGGAGTGCATAATGGTCGGGAACATATTTCCGTTTTTGTCACCGAAGACATGGTGGGCCATCGCCTCGGTGAATTCGCGCCCACCCGTAAATTCATCGTGCATGGCGGTCGGATTGCGCGGGAAGAGGCGGCTCAAAGAGCTGAAGCAGATCGTAGCAAGGTAGAAGCAGGCCAGAAAGAGGCAGTGAAAAAAGAAAATATATAGCTTGCAAGGAGTGGCTTGCAATTCAAGGAAAATTATCCTTGGGCGGCACGTTACGAGTTTCAAGTTATAAGAATCCATGGAAGCGAAAGCGAAACTTAGATATTTACATATTGCGCCGCGTAAGGTAAGATTGGTTATTAATTTAATTCGCGGCTTAGAAGTGGGCAGAGCCTTGGAACAACTTTCTGTAATAAAGCAAAGGGCGGCAAGGCCAGTGTTTAAACTGTTAAAGTCGGCTATTGCGAACGCGGAGCACAATTTTAACTTAGATAAGAATAATTTATATATCAAAGAAATTCGGGCAGATGAAGGACCAACTTTAAAGCGTTGGCAGCCGCGGGCCTTTGGCCGCGCTTTTCCTATAATGAAGAGAGCGAGCCACATATCCATTATTTTAGAGGAAAGGGTTGTTGGTCGCAGAAAGACTAAGTCAGGAGGAGAAGCTCCCGAGCTTATTGCCAGCCCTAAGATGGCAGGAAAGAGCGCGTTGAAGGTTGGGAAGAGCAGAGTTGTGCCCACTCCGAAGATACCGCAGGGCAGCGAGACAACCCTGAAACCATGGGATCCTCGCCGAGAAGCCGGTCGCCGAAACAAGCAACATCAGGATAAGAAGAAACTAGCTCAAGGCAAAGCTTTGAGCGGTCTTAAACGTTTTTTCCAACGTAAATCGGTGTAAACCCCTTTAGAGAACTTTGTTTTCTAACGGTTCTCTCGGCTTATATTCTGCCTGCCGTCAAGCAGGTCTCTAACGGGGTAAAATGGAGCCCTTCAGGTTGTTCAGGTCGTTCAGACTCTTAAAGAGCTCAAAGAGCTCTGAGAATGACCCCTTTTCAAATCCTTCGCGAGAGGCTGATTTGCGAAGAGCTCCAAATATAGGACATGAGTCATGAAGCCTGAAACGGGTAAAGTTATAAGTTTAATGTTTTAAGTTTTAAGCAAGCATATGGGACAAAAAGTTTCACCTACTGCGCTACGGTTAGGCTATCTTTATTCTTGGAAGTCTAAGTGGGTAGCGAATAAAAAGAATTACCGAAAATTTCTTGAGGAAGATATCCGTCTGCGCAATTATATAATGGAAAAATTAAAAGAGATGGGTATTGCCCGCGTTGAGATTGAACGTTCGGCGAATTTGATTAATATCATCATTTTAACTTCGCGTCCGGGTATGATTATCGGTCGTGGGGGTACGGGTGTTGAGGATTTGAAAAAGGAATTAGCAAAGTTTACCGGGAATAAATCTTTTAAGGTCACGATTGAAGAAACCAAAAATCCAGAAGCTAATGCTCAACTTGTGGCGCGGACAATCGCCGAAGCACTAGAGAAAAGGATTCCTTTTCGGCGTGTTGTGAAACAATCTTTGGAAAGGGTGAAAGAGAATCGGGGAGTTTATGGCGTGAAGATTATGGTGGCAGGGCGTTTGAATGGGGCGACAATGAAGCGGCGCGAGTGGGTTGCCTGGGGACAAATCCCATTACATAATTTGAGAGCGGATATTGATTTTGCCCAAGATATTTCCAAAACCACTTATGGAATTATCGGGATCAAGGTTTGGATTTACAAGGGAGAAGTTTTTGAACAAAAGAAGGAAGACAAAGCAACCAGTAATTAAATATGTTAATTCCTAAAAAGGTAAAACATCGTAAACATCAACGCGGACGTCTCGCGGGTAAGGCTAAAGGGGGAGATTTTCTTGCCTTTGGCGCTTTTGGTTTAAAGGCGCAGGAGAGTGTTTGGCTTACGTCTCGTCAGATTGAAGCAGCGCGGCGAGCGATGACTAGGTTTGTCCAGAGGGGGGGCAAGATTTGGATTAGGGTGTTTCCAGATAAGGCTGTGACTAAAAAGGCAGCGGAAGTAGGAATGGGCGGTGGCAAGGGAGCAGTGGATCACTTTGTCGCCGTCGTCAAACGGGGGCGGATTATTTTTGAAATGGATGGCGTGCCATTGAAGATTGCTCGGGAGGCTATGCGCTTGGCTAGCCATAAACTGCCTATTAAAACTAAATTCGTGCAGGATTAACCCCACTTAATAAATTTTATGGAAATGAAAGAATTAAAGCAAAAGAGCATATCAGAATTACAACATGAGCTTGCTTTTCAGAGAGACGAAATGCGAGAGTTTAATTTCAAGTTGGTCCAGGGCGAGGTGAAAAATGTGCGCGCTTTGCGCAAGGTGAAAAAGGAGATTGCGCGAATTTTAACCCTTTTGAATATTCGCAGAAAAATTAATGGTTCGGCATAGCACTTCGGCCATGAGGGCTTTGACTGAGCTCAGCCAAATGTCCTTAGTGCCGAATGGCTCACCATTAATCCTTAAGTTTTGCCGAAGGATTAAGCCTTAAATATGCATTATTATGGAAGGTAAAAAAATAATTAAGCGGATTCTTCAGGGGATCGTTGTTTCGGATAAAATGAATAAAACCAGAGTGGTTGCCGTGGTTCGCACCAAGACCCATTCTAAATATCTTAAAAGATATAAGGCGACTCGAAGATATAAGGCGCACGATGAAAAGAATGAGTATCATACGGGAGACAAAGTAATTATTGAAGAGTGCCGACCTCTTTCACGGGAGAAACGATGGCGGGTGATTAATAAACTCACCTAAATTATCATTGTTCAATTGTTTTATTGTCTTGTCCGATTGTGTTTATGGATCAAAATTGATCAGAAAAACAATCGAACAATTGAGCAATAGAATTTTATGATCCAGGAACAGACTCGTTTAAAAGTCGCCGATAACACTGGCGCGAGGATAATTAAATGCATTAAAGTTTTAGGCGGCTCGTGGCGCCGATTTGGTCGTTTGGGCGATGTGATCATCGCGAGCGTGAAGGTCGCGTTTCCCCATGGCACCGTAAAGGAGCATGCCAAGGTTTACGCGGTGATTGTGCGTCAGAGAAAGGAATATCGTCGCGAAGACGGATCTTATATTCGTTTTGATGATAATGCCGCCGTGATTTTACAGAGCAGAGAGAGCAAGGATCCTTTGGGAACACGGATTTTCGGGCCGATTCCTCGGGAACTCAGAGAGCGTGGTTTTAATAAAATTATTTCTTTAGCCAAAGAAGTTTTGTAGCATAATATTATGAGGCTTAAAAAAGGTGATAATATCATTGTGACGAGCGGCAAGGACCGCGGCAAGAAAGGAAAAATTGTGCGCATTTTTCCGCAAAGAGATAAGATTATTGTGGAGGGCGCAAATCTTGTGATTCGGTATACGCGGCCTAAAAAGCAGGGCGAAAAAGGGCAACGCGTGGAGGTCAACGCGCCGATTCATATTTCTAACGCGAAATTGATTTGTCCAAAGTGCGGCAAGGGGACAAGGGTGGGCGTAAAAATTTCACCGCAAGGTAAAAAAAGGTTGTGTAAAAAATGCGGAGAAGCCTTCTTATAAAGACGCATCAGAAATTTAAATCTATGACGCGATTAAGCAAAAAATACAGGGAAGAAGTAATTTTGAAAATGAAGGAATTTTTTGATTATAAGAATAATCTGGCAATACCTAAAGTGGATAAGGTAACTATTAATATCGGCACTTCCCGCGCCATTAAAGAACCTAAGCTTTTGGATATTATGCAAGAAAATCTAGCCAATATCGCCGGACAAAAGCCAGTATTGAGATATGCTCGCAAGTCTGTCTCCGGTTTTAACGTGAAAGAAGGAATGGTGGTGGGGCTAAAAGTGACCCTGCGGGGAAAGAGGATGGAAGAATTTTTAGACAAGTTAATTAATATTACCTTGCCGCGGGTGAGGGACTTTCGGGGGCTGTCTGTCGAGTCTTTTGATAAACAGGGAAATTTGACTATTGGTTTTAAGGAATGTTCGGTTTTTCCGGAGATTGATCCAAATAAAGCGGAAATGATTCATGGTTTAGAGGTTTGTATCAGCACTACCGCTCGAACGCGCGAAGAAGGGATTAAATTATTAAAGCTATTGGGTTTTCCTCTGGTAGAAAAAGAATCTTAATCATTTGAAACTTAAAATGTTAAGCATGGGGTTTGCCTGCGAGATGATTATGGTATATGGCAATTATGCATTTTAGGTTTCATATTTTAACGAAGTATATGGCGAAAAAATCTTGGATCGCTAAAGCAAAAAGGAAACCAAAGTTTAAGACGCGTGTCGTGAGACGTTGTTGGCGTTGCGGTCGGAGACGGGGGTATATGCGCGATTTTGGCTTATGCCGGATTTGCTTTAGGGAATTAGCGAATAAAGGAGAGATTCCGGGGATCCGTAAGGCCTCTTGGTAATAAAATTAATTTTTAATTTTAAGTTTTTAACTATAATGACCGACCCTATAGCTGACCTATTTACTAAAATTCGCAACGCCCTTGCCGCTTCCAGAAAAGAAGTGATTTTAGTGTCTTCCAAAATGAAGCTCGCGATTGCGGAAATTTTAAAGAGGGAAGGTTATATTACAGATTATGTCACAGAAAATGGTTCTGTCTTTGAAAAATTAAGAATAATTTTGAAATATACTGAAGGGAATAAACCGGCAGTTAAAGAGATAGCGCGGGTGAGTAAGCCGGGCCGCCGCATTTATCAAAACTACAAAGATTTAAAAGCAGTAAAAGGGGGCTTGGGAATCGCGATTGTTTCCACATCGCAGGGTTTAATGACGAGTCGGGAGGCGAGGAAGAAAAGGCTGGGCGGGGAAGTGATCTGCGAAATATTTTGAAAAGGTAGGGCGAAAAGCGTAAAACAACAATATTTAGGTTTTGCACTTTGCGCTTTACACTTTTAGCTTTATTTTTATGTCTCGCGTGGGTAAAAAATTTATTCTTGTTCCGGAAGGAGTGGAGGTGAATGTTCAAGATAACCATCTGAATATTAAAGGGCCTAGAGGATTTTTAGAGTTAGATTATGATTCTCGCTTGAAAGTGGAGAAGCAAGAGAATATGATTTCTGTTTTACGGCGCAATCCCAAGGATAGAGCAAGGCAAACCAAGGCTCTTTGGGGATTGACGCGTAATTTGATTAATAATATTATTCTGGGTGTTTCAGAGGGTTTTAAGAAGAAACTGGAAATTCAGGGAGTGGGTTATCGGGCGAATGTTCAGGACAAGAAGTTAGTTTTAGATTTAGGTTTTTCCCATGCCGCGGAATACCCCATACCCGACGGCATTGAAATCAAGGTAGAGAAGAATATTGTTTCTGTGTCTGGCATTGATAAACAAGAGGTAGGACAGGTTGCGGCGGAAATTAGGTTTTTGCGCCCGCCTGAGCCTTATAAAGGGAAAGGCATTCGTTATATGGATGAATATGTGCGCCGTAAGGTTGGCAAGAAAGCGACTACAGAGGGCAGCAAATAAACCCCAAAAAGCTAATGCTTTTTGGGGGATCCCGCTGCCTTCTGGAATAATTGGATTATTTAAAAATTTATTTTAAGCGCACGCTATGCGGATTAAAGAAAAAAGAGAAAAATTATATCGGCGCCGGATGCGCGTTCGGGCAAAAGTTAAAGGGACGAGCAAAGTGCCCCGTCTTTCGGTTTATCGCAGTCTGAAGCATATTTACGCTCAAATTATTAATGATGAGAAGGGAATAACCTTAATAAGCGCGAGTGATCGGGAGGCGAACGTGGACGTCAAGATAGAAAAGAAGAGCAAAGCGAAGGAACAGACAGAGAACAATCAATTTTCAAAAGGATTGATATTGGCTTTTGCCGTTGGCAAGCTTGTTGCTGAAAAGACTTTAAAGAAAAAAATTAAAAGAGTAGTCTTTGATCGTGGCGGGAGAGTTTATCATGGACAAATTAAGGCTGTAGCCGAAGGAGCGCGCGCCGGAGGTTTAAAATTTTAAATAGATATGGCAAAAAGTTTCAACAAAAGAACATCTCAAAGAATCCCAAAAGAGTATGAACAAAAACTCGTTGATTTAGCGCGGGTTACCAGGGTTGTAGCCGGGGGAAGACGTTTTAGATTTCGCGCCACGGTAGTGATTGGCAATAAGAAGGGGACAGTAGGAATGGGCGTAGCTAAAGGGGCGGATGTCTCAACAGCCGTGGAGAAAGCGGTTAAGCGGGCGCAAAAGAATTTAATCAATATTCCATTTTCCGGGAGCACCATTCCTCATGAGATAGAGGTGAAATATAAGGGAGCGCGGGTTCTGTTAAAACCGGCTCGGGAAGGAACAGGGGTTATTGCTGGCGGTTCTATCCGGGCTGTAGTAGAGTTGGCAGGAATAAGGGATATCTTAAGCAAGATGTTAGGCAGTCAGAATAAAATCAGCAACGTACGGGCAACACTGCAAGCTTTACAGAATTTGGAGACAGCGGACGATATTTTAAAAAGAAGAGGGAAGGAAAGAAGTCCTCAAAATGGAGCCCTTCTCCAGCCCCTCGCGAAGGGCTGGATTCGCGAAGCCAGCCTCTCCAATCCGAAGAAAGACTCCAAAAAGGCAAAAGAATAATTAAGAAGCGCGTATTGGCGCCTCATTTATCCAGGATGTAATTAAAAGTTATTTTTTTGGTTATGCAGAAGAAAGTTCTAATTATTGTTTCTCCGCGCGATTTTAGAGATGAAGAGTATTTTATCCCGAAGGGTCTTTTTGAAAAGGCAGCCTTGACCGTAGATACAGCAAGCACGGCTTTAGGTATTGCTTACGGGGTGATGGGGGGCGAGGCGGAAGTGAATCTCCTTTTGGAAAAAGTGGAAGTCAAGGATTATGCCGCGGTTGTGTTTATCGGCGGTCCGGGAGCGAGCAGCTATTTCGATCACCCTGAAGTTCATCGAATCGCCCAAGAAGCGGCAAAGATGAAGATGGTTTTAGCCGCAATTTGTATCGCGCCGGTGATTCTGGCGAGGAGCGGAGTGCTGGCGGGAAGGCGCGCTACTGTCTGGACTTCAGCATTAGACAAAAGCGCGGTGCGGGATTTAGAGCGGGGAGAGGCTACTTATTCGGCTGAAGAACTGGTGGCAGATGATAATATCTTTACTGCTCAAGGTCCGGCTGCAGCTTCCGAGTTTGCCGCGGCGATAATCCGTAAATTACAATCTTCTAATTTATAATTTTTAAGTTTTATGCCTTTAAATTTGCATAGTTTAAAATCTACTCCTCATAGTAAGAAAAAGCGCGTAGGTCGCGGCAATGCCTCGGGACACGGCACCTATAGCACGCGGGGAATGAAGGGGCAGCGGGCGCGTTCAGGGGGAAGGCCGCGTCCCGCTTTTGGTTCACATCTCGCTCACCATTTGCCTAAAATGATAGGATTTAAATCTCAAGTCCCTAAGATGAATATTGTGAATCTTCAAGACATCAATCGTTTTTTCCAAGACGGAGCGTTGGTTAATCCTCGCACATTGCTGAAAGCCAAATTAGTTGATAATATTAAAAGAGGAGTGAAAATTTTAGGACAAGGGGAACTAAAATTGAAGAATCTTAAAGTAGAGGGGTGTCATTTCTCCGCATCGGCGAAAATACAGATTGAGAAAAAGGGAGGGAAAATAAAAAACAAAATTTCTAATTAACCTATAACAAAATTATTCTAATTAACCTAATTATTCTAATTATTCTAAATAAATCTCCAATGACCAATGTCTAAAAATTAATTTTAGTCATTGGAATTTAGTCATTGGTCATTTCTTAGGTTAATTAGGTCAATTAGAATAATTAGAATAATTTTTACTCTGGGTCAATTAGAGCAGTCAGATATTTTTCTTTATTTTATGGCTAACAACTGGGAAAAATTGATTTCCATATTTAAAATTCGTGATTTGCGCAAGAAGATTTTTTTTGTCTTAGGCATGCTCGTGCTTTTTCGGGTCGCCGCGCATATTCCTGTCCCCGGGGTTGATGTGGAGGCGCTGCGCCAATTTTTTACCGGGAACCAGTTTTTTGGTTTATTGGACATTTTTTCCGGTGGCGGATTGTCCAATTTTTCCGTGGTGATGCTGGGAGTAGGCCCTTATATTACCGCCTCTATCGTTTTCCAACTCCTCACAATGATTATCCCCAGGCTTGAGGAATTAGCCAAAGAGGGAGAGAGCGGAAGGCAGAAAATTAACCAATGGACCCGTTATTTAACCGTGCCGCTTGCCCTTCTGCAGACTTATAGCACAATTAATCTTCTTAATCGCGGAGGGAGAATGATTATTACCGATGTTTCTCCTTTGAATATAGCGACCATAGTCTTGACCGTCACAGCGGGTACATTATTTTTAATGTGGATTGGGGAATTGATTTCCGAGAAGGGGATTGGCAATGGTGTCTCTTTAATTATTTTCGCGGGTATCGTAGCGCGTATCCCTAGCGACATCGTCCGCACTTTCAAGGTTTTTGACACTTCTCAAATGATTAACCTTGTTGTTTTTTTAGGGATTGCCATTTTAGTAATCGGAGGAATTGTGTTTGTAACGGAGGGACAGCGTAATATTCCAGTCGCTTACGCGAAAAGAGTGCGAGGAATGCGGATGTATGGCGGCACTTCCACCCATCTTCCTTTACGGGTAAATCAAGCGGGCGTAATCCCAATTATTTTTGCTCTTTCTATTATGCTTTTTCCGGGTATGATCGCGAATTTTTTGGTTGGCTCTGGTGTTCTCTGGCTTTCTCATTTTGCGCAGAGCATCGCTAATCTTTTTCAAAACCAGATTTTCTACGGCAGCCTTTATTTTGTTATGGTCATTCTCTTTACTTATTTTTACACTGCGGTTACTTTTAACCCTCCCCAGATTGCGGAGAATATTCAAAAACAAGGCGGCTTTGTGCCGGGGATTAGGCCCGGAAGGGCTACCGCGGAGTATCTCCATAAGGTTTTAAATCGCATTACCTTGGCAGGGGCGTTTTTCTTAGGTTTTGTCGCCATTTTGCCGTTTATTGCCCAAAGTCTTACCAAAATCCAGACCTTAACTATTGGAGGGACGGGAATTTTGATTGTGGTGAGCGTGGTTTTAGAAACAATGAAACAGATTCGCAGCCAGATGCAGATGAGGGATTATGACGCGTTTTAAATTTCCACGCCGACTTGGCAGGCGGTTATACGGAGACGCATAATAATGCATTTTTATTATGGGAATAAACAAGTTTATTTATGTTAAATATTATCATCACCGGTCCGCAAGGCTCGGGCAAGGGAACACAAGCGAAACTTTTGGCGAAAAGATATAATTTAGAACACATTGAAGCGGGGAAGCTTTTACGCGATTTAGTGAAGATGGGCAATCCGGCAGGGCAGAAAATTAATCCCTATCTTTTACGAGGCACTCTCGTGCCCACGCGTATTTTGATTGAGGAGGTTCTAAAACCAAGATTAAGTAAAGTACCTTCGGAAAAAGGCTTGGTTTTTGACGGGATTCCCCGCCGTCTGCGTGAAGCGAAAGCCTTGGAAGAAATTCTTGCCTCCTTAGGGAGAAAAATTAGCTATGTGTTCTATATAGAGATATCCGAGAAAGAGACATACAAACGTTTAGGCAAACGATTGACTTGCAAGGGGTGTAGCCGATCCTTTATTTTAGGCGTAGATGTCGCAGATCCCAAGGAGCAATGTCCTCATTGCGGCAGTGTTTTATACCAAAGGGAGGATGACACAGAAGCGGCGATTAGAAAGCGCCTGGAGATTTTTAAATGTGACACAATACCTGTTATTGAGTATTTTCGGAAAAAGAATCTTGTAACTCGGATTAATGGTGAGCAATCTATTAAAAAAGTACACGAGGATATTATAGCTGTAATTGGTAAGTGAGCAACGGATATTTTTGCCTATTACTAATTATTATCATTGATGTTTAGTTTGAAGAATCCGGAGGAGATTCGGATTATGCGTGAAGGAGGAATAATTCTCGCACGCATTTTAAAAAAAATAAGTCGTGAAACGCGAGCCGGCGTTAGCGCCATTTATTTAAATGAGCTTGCGGAATCTGAAATTAAGAAAGAGGGAGGAGAGCCTGCCTTTAAAAATTATGAGGGTTTTCCGGCATCGCTTTGTGTTTCCGTAAACAGCGAGGTAGTGCATGGCGTGCCTCAAGGCAAAGTCATTCGGAAGGGAGACGTGGTTGGTCTGGATTTGGGGTTGAAATACAAGAGTTTACACACAGATGCCGCCGTGACTGTGGTTGTGGGAGAGGCGAGCAGAGAAATTCAAAAATTCGTGCAGGATTGCCGCCAAGCGCTTTATTTAGGCATTAGGCAGGTAAAAAGCGGTCATCATATCGGTGATATTTCTTCAGCGGTTCAGAGCTTTGTGGAACAAAACGGGTATTCCGTGGTGAGACAATTAGTGGGCCATGGAATTGGCTACCAAGTTCATGAGGAGCCACGCGTTCCTAATTATGGAGAGAAGGGCAAGGGTCTGCTCTTGTGTACCGGCATGACTTTTTGCATTGAACCAATGATTAATATGGGAGAAGCGCAAGTGGAAATAAAAGAGGATGGCCACACCTTTCGGACTGCGGATAGGAGTTTATCGGCGCATTTTGAACACACCGTGGCGATTACAGATAGGGGGTGTCTCATTTTAACAGAAGACTAGCATTCTCCAAAAGAGCGTTTTTAGCTATTTTAGTTATTGTTCGATTGATCGATTGTTCAATTGTTGGCGCAGACTGTTATTTTTTTCAGCAACAGAGCAATCAAACAATTGAACAATGGAATATATGTCTATTCTCGGTTTAGATTATGGCGAGAAGCGCGTTGGTTTAGCTATTAGCGACCCGGAAGATCGGATTGCCTTAAAATATAAAACCATTCTTTTAGAAGACGCAAGAGAGCTTTTATTAGAAGAATTGAAAAAAGTTTGCCAAGAAGAAGAGGTAAAGCGCGTTGTTATCGGTTTGCCGATTTCTTTATCTGGTCAGGATTCAAAACAAACAAAAGCCGTGCGTGAATTCGCGGAATATGTTAGAATGAAATTAAACTTAGATGTTCAATTGGAGGATGAACGTTTAACGAGCGTGGAAGCGGAAAGAACGCAGGCGAAGGACATAGATGAAGAGAGCGCGCGTTTAATTTTACAAACCTATTTAGACAGACGAAAAAAATTTCGCAGATAAATTTTCTCCTTGTTAGCTTTATATTAACTAATTTTTTGTTTTATGCCTGAAATCCATCTTTCAGTGATTATTCCCGCTTATAATGAAGAGAAAAGGATTGCCGCGACCTTGAGAGATATTTATGATTATTTAAAAAAACAGAGCTTTGAAAGTGAAATTTTGCTTTTAGATGATGGTTCTCGCGATAAGACGGTAGAGGTGGCCCGATCCTTAGATATTCCGAATCTTAAAGTTATTGACAATTCAGAGAATCACGGCAAGGGTTATGTTGTGCGGCAGGGAATGTTGGAGGCTCGAGGCTCTTATCGTTTGTTTACGGATGCGGATAATTCCACCAAAATTTCCGAATTGGAAAAATTTTGGCCTTATTTTCAAAATGGTTTTGATGTCGTGATTGGTTCTATTGAAATTAAAGGCAGCATAGTTCATGAAAGGGCAGCTTGGTATCGCCGGACCTTGGGGAAACTCGCCAAAATTTTAATCCGCATGGTTCTGATTTGGGAGATTCACGACACCCAAAGAGGCTTTAAGTGTTTTACAGCCGAGAGCGCTGTGAAGATTTTTCCGAAACAAACAATTGAGCGTTGGGGTTTTGATATGGAAATTCTGCAGATTGCCAAAAAGCAGGGGTTTAAAATTAAGGAATTGCCTGTATCTTGGGAGAATCCCGCGGGGAGCAAGGTAACCTTAGGGTCTTATCTTTCCTCATTTCGAGAGTTAATGAGGATTAAATGGAACAGCTTAAGAGGGAAGTACAAATAATAATTTCTAATTTTTAATTTCTAATTTTTATTAAATTTCTAATGACCAAATTTTTAAACCGTTTAGAAATTGATTCATTGAAAATTTAATAAAAATTAAAAATTGATAATTGAAAATTTCTTTAATGACAGATAAAAATAGAAATCAAATCTTAAAATCAGAACTACGTCAAGATCTAGTGACGGGGGAATGGGTGGTGATTTCGCCTAAAAGGAAAAAGCGGCCAAGTACACCTTTTATTGAAGCCCATTACCGATATAAAGAACAAGCGGAATGTATATTTTGTGATCCAGTGAAATCAAATCAAGAAAAGGATGTTCTGATTTACTATGATAAGAATAAAAGATGGGTTGTTCGGGTTTTTCCCAATAAATATCCTGCTTTTCAGAGGAGAAACAGCTTAAATAAAAAGCTGCACGGTCCTTACCTTACGGAAGATGCCATTGGTTTTCATGAAGTTGTGGTGACGCGCGACCATAAGCGCTCTTTGGCTTCTCTTAACGTCAGCGAAGTAGCGGGGGTTTTACGAGCCTATCAGGAGAGATACATTAAATTAATGAACAAGAAATTCGTAGATTATATTCTGGTTTTTTATAATCATGGACGCACTGCCGGCGCTTCGGTGGCCCATCCCCATTCTCAACTGATTGCTATGCCGTTTGTTTCTATGGATATTCAGAAAGAAATACGGGGAGCAGAGGATTATTTTTTGAGGAATCGGGAATGCGTTTTTTGCCGGATGGTGGATCAAGAATTAACAGAGAAAAAGAGAATAGTTTTTCAAAATGAGTATTTTGTGGTTTTTTGCCCTTTTGCCTCCCGAATGGGGTATGAGATGTGGCTCGTGCCCAAAGAACACCATCCTTATTTTGAAAGGTTGGAGCAGGGAGGAAGGGATAAGGCAGCCGAGGCTTTAAAAGAAGCTCTCTCGCGGCTGGATAAGCTACTAGAAGAACCTGACTACAATTTTTATCTCCACACTTCCCCTTGCGATGGTCACATCCATTCTTATTATCATTGGCATATTGAGATCTTGCCTAAATATTCCACTTGGGCAGGGTTTGAACTAGGTACAGGTATAGAGATTAATACCGTATTACCAGAAAATGCAGCAGAAGAGTTAAGATTGATAGTTTAAAGTTCAAAGTTAGAAGTGCCCGCCCGCCTCGCACTCCCGCGAAGCTTGTGAGCGGGCGCGGCAAAGTTGTAGTTAAGAGTTAAAAGTTAAAAAATTTTTAATCTTGAACTTAACTTTAAACTTTGAATTTTGAATTTTTAACTAATGTTTAATTATTCCTCTTGGTTTTCCAATTTTCCTCCTGAGTTGGCGACATTTTTAATTGCCGCATTGCCTATTTCGGAATTGCGCGGCGCGTTGCCTTTGGGTTATACTGTTTATCATTTATCTCTCTGGTCAGCTTTTTTGTGGTCGCTTTTCGGCAATGTAGCAAGCGCTGTAATTTTTTTGGTTATTTTGGAACCCGTTTCTTCATTCTTGAGCAATCATTTCCGTTTTTTTCAAAGATTTTTCCGGTGGCTTTTTGAACGCACCCGCAAGAAACACTCCCAAAAATTTGAAAAATGGGGGGCACTTGCTCTTATTACGTTTGTCGCAATTCCCTTGCCTTTGACCGGCGGTTGGAGCGGGGCAATAGCCGCCTTTGTGTTTAGGATTCCTTTTAAAAAGGCCGCTCTCTCTATATCAATGGGAATTTTTCTGGCTGGGGTTATTGTGGCGCTTGTAACATTGGGCGGAGTAAGAGGCTGGCAGGCTCTCTAATTTTAATAATGAAAAGCTATTTTTATAGAGGGGTGCGGCTTCATCAATTTTATGCCTAATGGCGCGAAAAAAAATCTCATCGTGGGTAATTGGAAAATGCAAACCTTTTTAAAGGAGGGGAGAGAATTAGCGCGTACGCTAGAGGGTGAAATTACAGGAGAAGAAGGGGAAATTGTGATTTGTCCTCCTTTCACGCAGTTAGCGATTGTAAAGGCGAATATCCATAAAATTCATTTGGGCGCGCAGGATCTATTTTGGGAAACAGAGGGGGCTTATACAGGCGAAATTTCCGGGAGGATGCTTCAAGAAATTGGCTGCGAATATGTGATTGTCGGTCATTCGGAGAGAAGGAAATATCTTGGCGAGACTGACGCAATGATTAACAAAAAGATGCTTGCGGCTTTTGGGAGCGGTTTGGTACCTATTCTGTGCGTGGGCGAGAGTCTGGAGCAAAAAGAGAAAGACAAAACTTTAGAGATTGTTGAAAAGCAGTTGCTCTTCTCTTTCGCCGGGGTCAATGCGCCCGATAATTTTGTTATTGCCTATGAGCCGATATGGGCTATTGGCACGGGACAAACGATGGAACCGAAGGAAGCGGAAATAGTCGCGCGCTACCTGCGCCAGCTTATATCCAAAAGATATAGCGAGAGCGTTGCCAGTCAAGGTAAAATGTTGTACGGAGGCAGTGTGGATGGGCAAAATGTCGTTCACTTCGCGCAACAAGAGAATATTGATGGGATTTTAGTAGGGGGCGCCAGCGTGGATGCCGCGGAATTTATTAAGATTGTGAAAGCGGTAGGTAGATAATGCAGAATGTAAAGATTAAAATGTAAAATAACAATATGAAGTTCTAAGAATTCATGGAATACCATGTAGTGTATACCGTTATTGCGCCTATGGCTTTCTGGTGTGTGGGTAAAAAATTCTAAACTCAAAATCTCAATTTCCAAATAAATTACAATTTTCAAAATCTAAAATTCTAAACACCACTCTATCTCTACATTTTGAATTTTTAAAAATTGGAATTTGGAATTTATTTAGGATTTGGAATTTTGAATTTGAGATTTACTTAAAATTATGTTAGCCAGACTTAGAGATTTAATTGAAAAAGCGCGGGAGGAGGTTTATGCCTTAGGTGCGTTTAATACCTGCAATTTGGAGATGACCCAAGGGATTATTCGCGCCGCCTCTAGTATGAAATCTCCCCTTGTGGTTCAGGTTTCTGAAACGACCATTAGCTACGCAGGCTTGAAGGCAATTACGCGGATTGTGCGGAGCGTAGTGGAAACGGAGGGGAAGGATGCGCCTATTGCTTTACACCTTGACCATGGTCGGAGTTTTCGCTCCATCGTGGAATGTATTAAAGCGGGCTTTTCCTCCGTGCAAATTGACGCGGCGGATTTAAGCTTTGAAGAGAATGTGGCTCTCACCCGTCAGGTGGTGGAATTCGCCCATTCCAAGGATATTTTCGTGCAGGGTGAACTGGGCACTATCCCGGGATTACACGGACAATCAAAGAATAATCATAAGAACCATGCTATCGAATATACTGATCCCCTGCAGGCGAAGGAATATGTGCAACGGACAGATATAGATTCTTTGGCTGTTTCCGTGGGCACTTCTCATGGTCTCTACCGCACGGAGATCAGATTTGATATTTTGGACGAAATCAGGAGCTTAGTGGATATTCCTTTAGTTTTGCATGGCGCTTCCGGAGAAACGCGTCAAGATGTCAGGAAGGCAATTCAAAGCGGCGTGAATAATATTAATATTGATACAGAACTTCGTTTTGCTTTCATTAAAGCTTTAAAGGATTTTTTCTTAAAGGATAAAGAGGAAATTGATCCTCGGAAAGTTCTCGCTTGTGGTCGTGATGCTGTCCAGAAAGTAGTAGAAGAGAAATTGGATTTAGTTGGCAGTGTGGGTCAGGCTCGTTTAATAGTTTAACTTGTCTGAAAGATCCTTCTGGACTGAAAGTCCATTAGGATTGAAGTTTTGCAGGCAATATAGCGATACTTTATAATAAGAATCCATAAATTTTAAAAATATGAAACCACAAAATTCTTCCCCAGTTATTGACTCTGCGAAAATCAAAATTGCGATAAATGGTTTTGGAAGAATTGGTCGGGCTGCTTTTCAGGTCTCTTTAGAAAAGAAAAATTTGGAAGTAGTCGCTATTAACGATTTAGGCGATCCGGAGAACTTAGCCTATCTTTTAAAGTATGATTCGGTTTACGGTCGTTATTCAAAAAAAGTGGAAAGAGAAGGAGACCAAATCAAGGTGGATGGCAGGAGATACAGATGTTACAGTGAAAAAGATCCGACAAAGCTTCCTTGGAAAACTCTGGATGTTGATATTGTTTTGGAATGCACGGGATTTTTCACGGAAAGGGAAGGGGCGGAAAAACATCTCCAAGCGGGAGCTCGAAGGGTGATTATTTCGGCTCCCACCAAGTCTGAAGATGTACCCACCTATATTATCGGCGTGAATCATCAAGAATATAAAAAAGAAGACCTGATTATTTCTAACGCTTCCTGCACAACCAACGCTTTAGCGCCGCTCCTTAAGGTGCTAAACGATTCCGTGGGTGTTGAAAAATCTCTGATGACGACTGTGCATAGCTATACTTCCACCCAGAGTTTGGTGGATAGTCCGGCAGCAAAAGATTTTCGGCGTGGTCGGGCAGCGGCTTTAAATATGGCGCCTTCCACGACTGGCGCCGCCATAGCCGCGACCAAAGCACTGCCTGCTCTCGCGGGGAAATTTGGCGGTTTAGCGGTGAGGGTGCCTACTCCTTGCGTATCTTTGGTGGACTTAGTAGTTTTGTCCAAAAAAGACACCAAAGAAGAAGAAGTGAACAAAATTTTTACTGAAGCCGCGCAAGGTTCCTTGCAAGGCATTTTGGAGGTGGTGAATGAACCGGTCGTGTCTACAGATTTTGTGCGCGACCCCCATTCTGTAATTGTTGATTTGGAAATGACGCAAGTCGTCCAAGGCAACTTGCTTAAAGTGCTGGGTTGGTATGATAATGAATGGGGTTATTCTATGAGATTAGTGGAATTAGCGGAACATATAGGCAGTTAAATTTTAAATCTCAAATCACAAATTTTAAATAAATCCCAATACTCAAAATCCAAAAGCTGAAATTATAGAAGTTATCAATATTTTTAATTTTGAAAATTGTCTCACTATGCGAGATCTGGTCATAAAAATTTCGCGAAGCGATGGTAAAGCCAGAGGGTTTGAAATTAATTTGATATTTAAAATTTGGCGCTTGGAATTTTCGCCTTATTTTATTGCGTGATGGAATTAATTTTTTCAAGAAGTGATGATGAAAACTATTCGGGATATTAATTTAAGAAATAAGACTGTTTTAGTGCGCACGGGTTTTGATGTGCCAATTGAAAACGGCAAGGTTCAGGATAATTTTCGCATTACCGCAGGTTTGGAGACAGTGAAATATCTTCTCCAAAATCATTGTAAAATTATTCTTGCCTTTCATATTGGCAGGAAAGGGGATAAAGAAAACCCTGCTCTGCCGGTCGCGCCGGTAGTGGAGGAGCTAAAAAGGATAATGAAAGACATTTCTTTTTTAGAGGTTTCTAATTGGACAGGGCAGACGGTGAAGAAAATGGCGCAGGGTTTAAGGGAAGGGCAAATTTTGGTTTTGGAAAACCTGCGTTTATATCCCGGAGAGGAAAAAAATGATGACCATTTTGCGCGCGAATTAGCGTCTTTAGCTGAAGTTTTTGTCCAAGATGCTTTTTGTGTTTTGCATCGCGACCATGCTTCTGTGACTGGCGTTCCTAAATATCTTTTAACCGTAGCTGGTTTTTTGGTGGCGAGGGAAGTGGAAGAGCTGGATAACGCCGCGGAGCGCCCCGCCCATCCCGCCTTGGCAGTCATTGGCGGGGCTAAGACCGAGACTAAAATTCCAGTCATTGCCAACTTGCTGACTCGAGGTTATAATCAAGTTTTAGCGGGAGGGGTAGTGGCGAATAATTTTTTAAAAAATCAAGAGGTTGATCTTAAAAATTCAACAGTAGACCAGGAATATTTAGATGACGCTGCGGCTATTTGGGATCAATTTCAGGGTAAGATTGTCCTGCCTTCTGATTATGTTTGGAATGAGAAGGAACAAATTTTTGATATCGGGGGAGAGACGATCAGGAGCTACCAGGACTTGATTAATGCCGCGAAGACAATCATTTGGAATGGTCCGATGGGTGTTTTTGAAGAAAAGAAATTTGAGGAAGGCACTCTTCAAATTGGTCAAGCCATCGCCGTATCGTCCGCGAAAAAGATTGCTGGAGGAGGAGATACAATCGCGGCTCTCCGCAAGTTTCAGCTTTTAGAACAGATGGATTTTATATCCACGGGCGGAGGGGTAATGCTGGAATTTTTGGCAGGTAAAGAGCTGCCAGGATTGAAAATTTTAAATAAATAACGGGTAATATGCGGCTAGCGAGCCGCGGGTTCGCTAGACCCCTCCATCGCTTATTCAATATATTAAACTATTATGGGTAAATTCAAAAAATATTTTTTTGTCTATCTTGGTTTTATTTTAATTTTAGGTAGTTTTGCGTTTGGTGTTTTTTTGGGCGCAAGCCAGAAAATTCAAGCCCCCGAGTCGGGATGGCGGATTTTTGATTCATTTATTAAAGGCAATGACCAGGAACCGAAAGAAGTGGATTTTAGTCTTTTTTGGCAGGTTTGGAATACCATTGAAGAGAAATTCACAAATGGAACCCTAGATCGGCAAAAGATGATTTACGGCGCGATTTCCGGAATGGTGGAATCCTTAGGCGATCCCTATACCGCCTTTATGACGCCAGATGAAGCGCGCGAATTTGATCAAGAAATGGAAGGAAAGTTTGAGGGAATTGGGGCGGAAATTGGCATCCGTGGCGATCGCTTAACAGTAGTGGCTCCTTTAGCCGGCTCGCCGGCAGAAAGAGCGGGTTTGAAAGCCAAAGATATTATCTTAAAGATTAACGATGAAGATGCGGTAGAGATGACCCTGATGGAAGCGGTAGCGAAAATTCGCGGTACCAAGGGAACCAATGTTACTTTAAAAATTATGCGTGAGGGCGTGCAAGAGCCTTTTGACGTTAATATCACTCGTGAAGAGATTACAGTCAAAAGCGTAGAATGGGAAGTGCGCGGCGACAAGATCGCGCTTATTGAAATTTCCCGTTTTGGCGACGATACAGAAGAAGCGTTTAAATCCGCGGTAGCAGAGATTCTGCTTGCTTCGCCTCGCGGTCTCATTTTGGACCTCCGTAATAATCCCGGCGGTTATTTGGATACAGCAGTTAATTTAGCTTCAGAGTTCATTCCTAAAAAAGAGGTGGTGGCAATGGAAGAGCTCGCGGGCGGGAAAAGAGACAAATTTTTTTCCAGAGGTCCTGTGCGCCTTGCCGGAATACCCACCGTTGTTTTGGTTAATGAAGGTTCGGCTTCCGCCTCTGAAATTTTGGCGGGCGCCCTCCAAGATTACGGCATTGCTAAACTGGTAGGCAAGAAGACTTTTGGCAAGGGTTCAGTCCAAGAATTAGAGGAATTTTCGGATGGGTCGCGCGCGAGAATTACTATCGCCAAATGGTTGACGCCGAAAGAGCGATATATTAATGAGAAGGGGATTGAGCCGGATTTTTCCATAGATTTAACAAGCGAGGATAGCAACGCGGGTAGAGATCCGCAACTAGATAAGGCAGTGGAGATATTGACGAATAAATGAAAGAGATGATATATTAAAATTTCTAATTGCTCTAATTAACCTAATTTCTAACTAATGTCTAATGACCAAATCCTAATGTCTAAAAAGTAAAAACAACAAATTTGGTCATTGGTTATTAGACATTGGATATTATTTAGGTTAATTAGAAATTTTTCCCCTTTTTATGAAGATTATATTAAAAAAGAATTACAATGGTTTAGGTAAAAAAGGCGAGATTAAAGATGTCGCTGACGGTTTTGCGCGTAATTTTTTGATTTCTAAAGAGATTGCTCTTCCTGCTACCCTTTCCAATATTTCCGCGATTACTCATCTGGTTCAAGAGGAAAAGCGCGAAAAAAAGCAAACCGAACAGAAGTTAGAATCTTTTAAAGGGAAGATTCTAAATCTCAAAATTACCCTGAAAATGCAAGCAGACGCTAAAGGGAAACTTTTTGGGGCAGTGGGGAAAAAGGAAATTCAGGAGGCATTAGAGAAAAAGATTGGGATTAAGGTTCCTAAACAAAAAATAGGCTTAGATAAGTCTATTAAAGAAGCTGGTAACTATGAAGTGGTGATCAATATTTCCGAGAAATCCAAACCCAAAATCAACGTTCAGATTGTTTCCTTTGCGCGCTCTGCCAAAAAAATTTAAGCTTGGCTTATAAGAGAATCAAATTTTTGATATCTCCTGCAATAATGCAAAACCAAGCTTGGTGCCGAGGGATAGTTTAAATTTCATTTTTTGTCCCCTTTTTTACTTTGGGTTTGTTGGAGTATTCTCCAGCCACTATTCTTTTCCAAAATCAAAGCCTTTGTAAGACCTTTGGGATCTCGTTGTTGGTCTTGTCCTGGTACCTGAATAACGGGAGAACCATCTTCGCACACTCCTCTCAAGACAACATTCTTCATCACGATGATATTTCGTGGATCAACCACTGTTACCCAAGGACACTTAATAATTTCCCTTTCTTTTTTTTCGGTTACTACACCCATTTGAATCACTCCTTTTTGGACTATTCCCGGCATCTTCACTATATAGGAACAAAGAGCTTTGTCAATGATTTTAAAAACAAACTTTCCTAAAAAGTTTGTTTTTAAGTATCAATTGAAAAATGGAGAGTTTTATGATATTATTGAAACGAAGTGAGTTTTTTTTAATCCACCAGTGAATTTTTTTACTTTTCTGCTATAAAATTTCACCACGCCGTCGCGGAGCGCAAAAAGAGTGTCATCATTGCCTCGTTTTACGTTTTTGCCGGCATGAAAGTGAGTGCCGCGTTGGCGGACAATAATTTCTCCTGTTTTTATTTTTTGGCCGCCAAATCTTTTCACCCCTAATCGTTTAGAGACAGAGTCGCGGCCAAGGGCGGTCGAGCCGCCAGCTTTAGTATGGGCCATAGAAATGTAAAATTAAAAATTTTTTCTTTTTTAATAATAACTTAAATGCGAGCAATAGTCAAATGGTTTCAAGAAAATCAAAATAGGGTGGCGTTAATAATAGGTATGATTTTAGTGGCCGCCATATCTTTCGCGGGCGGAATTTTAGTGAGCCCGCAAGAGAAAAAGGAGCCTCTGGTCTTGTCGGAGGGCACAAGTAAGGTGGAGCCATTTTCTTTAATGATTAAGGAAATAAAGGGCAGCTCTGTATTTCTTAAAGTCGACCCGAGGGCGACAGTAAAGGTTGATGAAGAAATTATCAAGGGCGACGGGGAGGGAAATTTCGGATTTGATTTTAGGTCGGGAGAAAAGCTGACGATTTATGACGAAGATAATGTTATCACCCTTGATTTGAATGCTTTAAAACAACAATCGGAAGGAGTGGTGGCAGGGGAAGCGAAGAAAGGAGGAGAAAATACCAAACAAACTATGGAGACGGTGCGACCTAATATATCTTCTGGTAGCGTAGAGTTAAAAAAAGAAGTTCCCCGAGAAGGGCAACTCGTCGGCAGTAAAAATAGTACTAAGTACCATCTTCCTTCTTGCCGTTTTGCTAAAAATATCAAACCAGAAAATCAGGTTTGGTTTTCTTCCAAAGAAGAGGCAGAAAGCAAAGGATACAAGCCTTGCGGGACTTGTATAAAGTAGCAATCAGTAATTGGTAATCAGTAATTAGTAAAATTTGGGGTGAACCCCGTAGCACAGCAAGCTGACTACGGGGTGAACAAAATTTTTGTTCACTAGAGACATGGCGTAAGCTTATGATTTAGATCGGGAGAGAGACTGGTGATTTATAATGAATAATATCATTTCCTTGAATAATCTTAATGGTTAAAATATTAATTAGATTGAGCGGCGAGTAAGGGAATCTAACTTATAGGGAGCAGATGTGAACCAAGTTATGGAGTTATCATAATCTAGAAACAAATTTTTCAATAATACAGAGTCTAAAGGGGAAGTTCACATATGGTAAAATTTTTGAATAGTGAGTAGTATAGTTTAGTCTTGCGCATTCCTAATTGATAAGTTTGCTCTAAAATAAGAAGAAAACACCTATATTATGCCGAACAATTTATTTGTTCGGGTTTTTTGTTAAAATAGAACTTTGTTTTATACTCCACCACAAGCAGTCAGGGAACCATTATGGGAATCTATAGGGGAGGGGTGACAAGCCCCCTTATGCCAAGGGCGAGGATTCTTAAGATTGGTTGGCTCCGTGGTGGCGTTATCCCTTTACTTTTTAAGAAGTGAGGGACGAAGCCCTATGGAGCTAACAGGCATATTAGAAAGTCCCTGCCCGTTCACAAGCTTCGCCCGCCCGCAACGCCTTGCCTGCCGGCAGGTAGGCGAGGCTGGCATAAGTGGGCACGGTCTTGCCCGTTCGTTCCTTACTTGTGAGCAGGTGGGCGCTCCACAAAACCCCATAGGAAAAGATACTCGGTCCGACTTCACGCCTCCGAGCGAGCTCGTCGGCGGGCGAGCCACGGGTTTAAAAAAATCCCGTGGAGCTTCACATTTCCCCTTAGAGGCAGGGAGGAATTTTTTTCCTCTTTTTTCAAGGGGGGAATCTACTTGCTGTCTGAATAGGGGGAAGGGGTCGTTTTTGATAATACTACGATTTTTTGATTTTTTATGCCCCTTGAGCTTACCTTCGGGAATCTTAGGGGATGGGGTTGAAAGGCGGGTGATAACACTCCTTTAAAACCAAGGAGGTCTAAACCCGCTTAAGCGGGGTCTCCCAAAAGCATTAGCTTTTCAAGATTTATTAACCCTGATCTAATCCGATCTTGTGTCTTGTGGATAAGTCAAAAAGATTATCTTCCTTATCAAGAAAATCCCTCCAAAAAACTTTGTGAAAATAGATTTTTTATCAAAAATTGTCCTAACTGTTGCGATTTTTTTTTAACTTAACAAAAGAGGCAATTTTTGCCTTATTTATCTTAATAATTACTTTGAGTTTAACTTAACAATATAGTATAATAATGTTAACAAGTGTTAAGAAGTGTTAAGAAGAGTCAAGATTCAAAATCAAGATAAAAAATGAAAGAAAAAGAAAAAGAAATTTCAGAACTTATTACCCTAAAAGAAGCCTGCGCAATATTAAAATGCCATCCCAATACCCTTCGTATTTGGGATAAAAATGGCTCGCTTACGGCTTTTAGGTTTGGAGCAAGAAAAGACAGGCGGTATAGGCGAGAAGACATCTTAAATATAGCAGCTCAAAAAGGCAACTTAAGCCATCGGATACAGGAAAGAATACCACAAGGGAAAATAGAAAACGTAGAAGAAAATGTAACCTTAAAAGAGGCCTGCGGGATCTTGAAATGCCACCCCAATACTTTAAGGCAGTGGGATAGAAAAGGCATACTTACTGCATTTCGCTTTGGGGGCAAGAAAGAAAGGCGTTACAGGAAAAATGATATTTTAACTGCCGCGCGAGGAATATTTTTACCTAAAAAAGTTAAAAAGGAGGTAAAGAATATCACCCTAAAAGAAGCTTGCGGTATTCTAAAATGTCATCCCAATACTTTAAGGCAGTGGGACAGGAAGGGCATTTTAAAGGCAATAAGGTTTGGCGGAAAAAAAGAAAGGCGTTACAGGCAGGAAGATATCCTTAGAATGGCGTCAGCAAGAGAGAATGGTTTACAACCTCCGATTCCCAGACTATCCGATATATCCACGCAAGTTAAGATTGAAGTTAACAGGCAGCCCCAAAATATTGGTGATTTACCAAAATTTCTCCCCCAAGTTTTTCAAAAAGAAAAGGTAGATAATCTGCAAAAACAACAAATAAATACTCAAGAAATATCTTCCAATCTTGAAAAAGCCATCGTTCAAGCCTTTAGAAAGGCTACCGAAAAAACAATTTCAACCCTCAAAACAGATTCAGGACAGAAGCCAGAACCTGAATTACATCCTTACTCTGACACCCTATTTTCTTCTCTTCCCTCCTTCCTGAAACCAGTCTTCAGCGTGATCCTGATTATTTTCATTATTTTAACCAATCTTTTTATCTTTACAGATGGCGTTTTTGCTAAAAAAGGAGGCTTTAAGAGCATAGCGGTTAAAACCACCCAAGGTTTAGCTTCCGGAGCCAGCCAGACTATCAAAGCCGCTCAAAACCTAAACCAAATTGCTTTCCAAACCACTACGGAAAGGTTCAAAGATGCCTTTAAATCCAGAGAAGAACAACAACCCCCTTCACCTCGCACTCTAGCAAACCCGGTCTTTAAACCTGCTCCAATTAAAGAGCCTCTTTCCCAAAAAATCACCAAGATTCTAAAAAAACAACAATCCAAATTCTCTCTGCCCTTGGAACAATCCCAAGATCCAGAGAATAACTCTAATCCTCCCTCTCAATCAGAACAAACAGAGCAAACCCCTCTTGCTCTTCAAGATATTACCCAATCCATTAGCCAAACACCCCAGAAGATGGAAGAATCTGCTCAAGGTTTAGCCTTTAAACTCTTTGAATCTCCGGAAATTTTGATTGAAGGAGCTACTAATCTTTCGGAGAAAGCTAAAGATAAGGTTTTTTCCCTCCCCGCTGCAGCAGCAGAGAGAGGAGAGAGCGCTTGGTCTGATTTCGTGATGGTCAAAGACCAAATAGTTAAGCTTCCCTCCACATTGCAAGAGGCGCGCGCTCGCTTCTATG